>NZ_JBFAXR010000077.1:37615-42526 GCF_040680895.1 Streptomyces sp. NPDC051940
GACGTGAGCACCGCACGGCGCCGCGCAGCGGAACCCGCGCCTTCGGCGCAGGCCACCGCGGTGCGGAACCGCGGGGACGGGTCAGCGGGCGTTGAAGTACTTCGCTTCCGGGTGGTGGATCACGATCGCGTCCGTCGACTGTTCCGGGTGGAGCTGGAACTCCTCCGAGAGTTTGACGCCGATGCGCTCCGGCTCCAGGAGGTCCGCGATCTTCGCGCGGTCCTCGAGGTCGGGGCACGCGCCGTAGCCGAGGGAGAAGCGGGCGCCGCGGTACTTGAGGGCGAACATGTCCTCGATCGCCGCCGGGTCGTCACCCGCGAAGCCCAGCTCCGCGCGGACACGCGCGTGCCAGTACTCGGCGAGAGCCTCCGCGAGCTGGACCGACAGGCCGTGCAGCTCGAGGTAGTCGCGGTACGAGTCGGAGGCGAAGAGCTCCGCCGTGGCCTCGCCGATCCGGGAGCCGACGGTGACCACCTGGAGACCGACGACGTCCGTCTCGCCGGAGTCCTCCGGGCGGAAGAAGTCCGCGAGGCACAGGCGGCGCCCGCGGCGCTGGCGCGGGAAGGTGAACCGCGTGCGCTCCGTGCCGTCCTCGTGCAGGAGGATCAGGTCGTCGCCCTTGGAGACGCAGGGGAAGTAGCCGTACACGACGGCCGCCTCGAGGAGGTTCTCCGTCTGGAGCTTGTCGAGAAGGCCGCGCAGGCGGGGGCGGCCCTCCGTCTCGGCCAGCTCCTCGTACGTCGGGCCCGCGCCGGTACGCGCCTGCTTCAGGCCCCACTGGCCCTTGAACAGCGCGCCCTCGTCGAGCCACGAGGCGTAGTCCTTGAGCGGGATGCCCTTGATCACCCGGGTCCCCCAGAACGGCGGGGCCGGGACGGGGTTGTCCGTGGCGACGTCGGAGCGGACGGCGCCCTGCTCGGCCTGGTCCTCGACCGCCGCCGACGCCCGCTGCGGCACCCGGCGCTGCTTGAGCTCGGGCAGCTTCGCACCGGGGACGCCGCGCTTGATGCCGATGAGCGCGTCCATCAGCCGCAGCCCCTCGAACGCGTCGCGCGCGTAGCGCACCTCACCGGCGTACAGCTCGTGCAGGTCCTGCTCGACGTACGCCCGGGTGAGCGCCGCGCCGCCGAGGATGACCGGGAACTTCGCCGCGAGGCCGCGCTGGTTCAGCTCCTCCAGGTTCTCCTTCATGATCACCGTGGACTTCACCAGCAGGCCGGACATGCCGATGACGTCGGCCCGGTGCTCCTCGGCGGCCTCCAGGATCGCGGAGACCGGCTGCTTGATGCCGAGGTTGACGACGTTGTAGCCGTTGTTGGAGAGGATGATGTCGACGAGGTTCTTGCCGATGTCGTGCACGTCGCCGCGGACCGTGGCGAGCACGATCGTGCCCTTGCCGGCCTCGTCGGACTTCTCCATGTGCGGTTCGAGGTAGGCGACCGCGTTCTTCATCACCTCGGCGGACTGCAGCACGAAAGGCAGCTGCATCTGGCCGGAGCCGAAGAGTTCGCCGACGGTCTTCATTCCGTCGAGGAGGGTCTCGTTGACGATGTCGAGGGCGGGCCGGTCCTGCAGCGCCTCGTCCAGGTCGGGCTCGAGACCGTTCTTCTCGCCGTCGATGATCCGCCGCTTCAGCCGCTCCTCCAGCGGCAGCGCCGCCAGCTCCTCGGCCTTCGAGGCGCGCAGCGACTTGGCGGTGGCGCCCTCGAAGAGCTGCAGCAGCTTCTGCAGCGGGTCGTACCCCTCGGCGCGCCGGTCGTAGATCAGGTCGAGGGCGGTCTGTACCTGCTCCTCCTCCAGCCGGGCGATGGGGAGGATCTTCGCCGCGTGCACGATGGCCGAGTCCAGGCCCGCCTTGACGCACTCGTCGAGGAAGACGGAGTTCAGGACGAGCCGGGCGGCCGGGTTCAGGCCGAAGGAGATGTTCGACAGGCCGAGGGTCGTCTGCACGTCCGGGTGGCGGCGCTTGAGCTCGCGGATCGCCTCGATGGTGGCGATGCCGTCCTTGCGGGACTCCTCCTGGCCCGTACAGATGGTGAAGGTGAGGCAGTCGATGAGGATGTCCGACTCGTGCACCCCCCAGTTCGAGGTGAGGTCGTCGATCAGCCGCTCGGCGATCTCCACCTTCTTCTCGGGCGTACGGGCCTGGCCCTCCTCGTCGATGGTGAGGGCGATCAGGGCGGCGCCGTGCTCCGCGGCCAGCTTGGTGATCTTCGTGAAGCGGGAGTCGGGGCCGTCGCCGTCCTCGTAGTTGACCGAGTTGATCACCGCGCGGCCGCCGAGCTTCTCCAGGCCCGCCTGGAGCACGGCCGGCTCGGTCGAGTCGAGCACGATCGGCAGCGTCGAGGCGGTGGCGAAGCGGCCGGCCAGCTCCTCCATGTCGGCGACGCCGTCGCGGCCGACGTAGTCCACGCACAGGTCGAGCATGTGCGCGCCCTCGCGGATCTGCTCGCGGGCCAGCTCCACGCAGTCGTCCCAGCGGCCGGCCAGCATGGCCTCGCGGAACTTCTTCGAGCCGTTGGCGTTGGTGCGCTCGCCGATGGCGAGGTACGAGACGTCCTGGCGGAACGGGACGTGCTGGTAGAGCGACGCGGCGCCGGGCTCGGGGCGCGGGTCGCGCTCGGCCGGCTCGGCGGCGCGCACCCGGTCCACCAGCTGCCGCAGGTGCTCCGGGGTCGTACCGCAGCAGCCGCCGACCAGGTTCAGCCCGTAGTCGCGGACGAAGACCTCCTGCGCGTCGGCGAAGTCCCCCGGGCCGAGCGGGAAGTGCGCGCCGTCCTTCGTCAGGACGGGCAGGCCGGCGTTCGGCATACAGGTGAGCGGCGTGCGCGAGTGGCGGGCCAGATAGCGCAGGTGCTCGCTCATCTCGGCGGGTCCGGTGGAGCAGTTCAGGCCGATCAGGTCGATGCCGAGCGGCTCCAGGGCGGTGAGCGCGGCGCCGATCTCGGAGCCCAGCAGCATGGTGCCGGTGGTCTCGAAGGCCAGCGAGCAGATCAGCGGCACGTCGGCGCCGAGCGCCTCCATGGCGCGGCGCGCGCCGAGCAGGGCCGCCTTCGTCTGCAGCAGGTCCTGGGTGGTCTCGACGATCAGCGCGTCGGCGCCGCCCTCGAGCAGACCCTCGGCGTTCTGCTGGAATCCGTCGCGGATGACGGCGTACGAGATGTGGCCCAGGGTCGGCAGCTTGGTGCCGGGGCCCATGGAGCCGAGCACCCAGCGCTGGCGGCCGTCGCGTGCGGTGAAGTCGTCGGCGGTCTCGCGGGCGATGCGGGCGCCGGCGGCGGACAGCTCGTGGACGCGGTGGGAGATGTCGTACTCCCCCATCGCGGTGTGGTTGGCGCCGAAGGTGTTCGTCTCGACGCAGTCGACGCCCGCGGCGAAGTACTCCTCGTGCACCGAGCGCACGATGTCGGGGCGGGTGACGCTCAGGACCTCGTTGCAGCCCTCGAGCTGCTCGAAGTCCTCCAGGGTCGGGTCCTGGGCCTGGAGCATGGTGCCCATCGCGCCGTCGGCCACCACCACACGGGTGGCCAGGGCGTGGCGCAGGGCGGCTGCGCGGTCGGCAGGGGTCGGGGTGGACGGCTGCGAGGCCATGGAGGAGCTCCCTCGGATGCGACGGCTGTCGGCTATGCGGCGCGTACGGCGGCGCACCAGGCCAGCCTAGCTCTCCGGGTGCGGGAATCCGCAGGGTGTCCACCGTACGGACGGGTGCACTTCGGGGTGGTTCGCTGGCACACTCCCTGGTGACAGGCATCAGGGAGTGTGCGTGCCTCTGTCGGGGGGACTTGCTCGGGGCGTGCTCAGGGCGTGTCCGGGGGGTTCCTCGGGTCTTCCTCGGGTCTTCCTCCCAAAGGGGCAGTGCCGCAGCCGTGAAATGGCAATGCCCGATAGGGTTTGGCATTGTCGAACGAAGCTAGGCTGCATTTCCGGGAGGCCCCTGACGATGGCACGCAACATCCAGTCGCTGGAGCGCGCGGCTGCGGTGCTACGCCTGCTCGCCGGCGGCGAGCGGCGGCTCGGCCTGTCCGACATCGCCGGCGCGCTCGGACTCGCGAAGGGCACGGCGCACGGCATCCTGCGCACCCTCCAGCTCGAGGGCTTCGTCGAGCAGGACCCCGCCTCCGGCCGCTACCAGCTCGGCGCGGAACTGCTCCGCCTGGGCAACAGCTACCTCGACGTGCACGAGCTGCGGGCGCGGGCGCTGCCGTGGACGGACGACCTCGCGCGGTCCAGCGGCGAGGCGGTCTACCTCGGGGTGCTGCACCAGCAGGGCGTGCTGATCGTGCACCACGTCTTCCGGCCGGACGACAGCCGGCAGGTGCTGGAGATCGGCGCGATGCAGCCGCTGCACTCCACGGCGCTGGGGAAGGTCCTCGCGGCGTACGACCCCGTGGCACACGCGGAGCTCGGCGACGCGGAGCGGTCCTCGCTGACGCCGTCCACGGTCACGGACCTGGCGGAGCTGGAGAAGGTCTTCGACCTGATCCGGGCCCGGGGATGGGGCTCGGACGTCGAGGAGACGTGGGAGGGCGTGGCGGGGATCGCGGCGCCCGTGCACGACCGGCGTCGGATGCCCGTCGGTGCGGTGGGGATAACGGGCGCGGTGGAGCGGGTGTGCGCCTCGGGGGAGCCGCGGGCGGAGCTCGTGGCCGCGGTGCGGGATTGTGCGCGGGCGGTGGCTCGGGATTTGGGCGGGAACCGGTTTTAGGGGGCCGGTGCGCGTGTGGCGTCCTTCGGGGTGGGCGGTCCGCGTTGCGTGGCCGGCGCCGCCCCGCGCCTTCGGCGCGGGGGTTGCCCCCACCCACACACCACCCGTTGCGGTGTTGCCTGGTCACCGTCGGCGCCTGGGGGTGCTGGGCCGGGGCTGGCGGGGGGCGCCGCGCCCGGGGTGGGGGGCCGGTTGTCGTTGCGGTT
>NZ_JBFAXR010000078.1:0-42504 GCF_040680895.1 Streptomyces sp. NPDC051940
GCCGGAAGGCTCCGGTTCGCGCCGGCGCCTGCGGCGCGGTTCGGCGCTCCGCGCCTCAGTCCTCAAACGCCGGACGGGCTGGGGTGGTGCTGCGGTCCCGCTGCAGCATCCAGTCCCGCCGGCGCCTGCGGCGCGGTTCGGCGCTCCGCGCCTCAGTCCTCAGACGCCGGACGGGCTGAGAGGGTGTCCCGGAGCCGCCGGAGCCCGCCGCCCCCCGCCGGAACCCAAGCGCACCCACCGAGCGTTCCTTATGGTGGGACTCATTGTCCGAAGGGGGCTTCGGTGGCATACGAACCATATGGCGCCCCCGGATCGCCGGGCCCGCCCGGCGACCGGGGTTCCTCGCGTCGTCCCGCGGGGTCGACGGCCGTGCGCGGGGCGGCGGTGCGGGCACGCCAGGCCGGCGTGCTCATGATCGTGTGGGTGTCGCTGCTGTGGATCCTGGAGAGCATCGACCGCGTCTCCGGCGGCGCGCTGGACACCTTCGGCATCCAGCCGCGTGACGCCTCGGAGCTGCGGGACGTGATCCCGGCGGCCTTCACGCACTTCGGCTTCGAGCATCTCGCCGCGAACACCCTGCCGCTGCTCGTGCTGGGCTTCCTGGCTGCGGCGCTGAGCGGGACGCGGCGGTTCCTCGGCGTCGTCCTGATGATCACGCTCGCCAGCGGTCTGGGCGTCTGGCTGGTCGCCCCGGACAACTCCAACACGGCCGGCGCCTCCGGCGTCGTCTTCGGCCTGTTCGGCTATCTCCTGGTGCGCGGCTTCGTCGACCGCCGGATCACGGACGTCCTGATCGGCGTGGTGGTGGCCGTCCTGTACGGCTCGATCCTGTGGGGCGTCCTGCCGACGAACCAGATGGTGTCGTGGCAGGGCCACCTCTTCGGCCTGCTGGGCGGCGTGGCGGCGGCGTTCTACTTCAGCGACCGCAAGGGCCGCGGAAGACCGCCGGCCCCGGCGGCCTAGGGCAGGCCAGGAGCAGCCCTAGAGCCCCAGCCCCCGCACCATCAGGTCCACCAGCGCGCACACGAAGAGCGCGATGCCGATGAAGCCGTTCACCGTGAAGAACGCCCGGTTCAGCCGGGACAGGTCGCCCGGCTTCACGATCGAGTGCTCGTACAGGAACGCCCCGGCCACGATCACCAGGCCGAACCAGAAGAACCCGCCCGCGTCCGTGGCCAGCGCGTACCAGACCAGCAGCGCCGTGGTCACGACGTGGCACGCCCGGGCCCCGTAGAGCGCCGCCGCGATGCCGAAGCGGGCCGGGACGGACCTCACGCCCTCCGCGCGGTCCGCGGCGACGTCCTGGCAGCCGAAGATCAGGTCGAAGCCGCCGATCCAGACGCCGACCGCCACGCCCAGGATCACCGCGTCCCAGGACCACTCCCCCGTCACCGCGATCCACGCGCCGATCGGGCCCATCGACTGGGCCAGGCCCAGGATGGCGTGCGGGAAGTTCGTGAAGCGCTTCCCGTACGGATAGACCACCATCGGGACCACGGCGAGCGGGGAGAGGAAGAAGCACAGGGGGTTGAGCAGCGCGGCCGAGCCCAGGAAGAACGCCAGGGCGATCAGCGCGCCCGTCCACGCCGACCGTACGGACACGACCCCGCTCGGGATCTCCCGGCCGGCCGTCCGCGGGTTACGGGCGTCGATCTCCCGGTCGATGATCCGGTTGCAGGCCATGGCGAAGGTGCGCAGGCCGACCATCGCGATGGTGACGAGCAGCAGCGTCCACCACTCGACGGTCCCGTCGCCCTGGAGGAACATCGCGGTGAGCGCGGCGATGTACGCGAAGGGCAGCGCGAAGACCGAGTGCTCGATCATCACCAGCCGCAGGAAGGGCTTGACCCTGCCCCCGGTGACCGGGGCGGGTTGCGCGGAGGCGGCGGCCATCACAGTCCGTACTCCTTCCAGCGCCGGCTGACCAGGTCCGCGGTGTCCGGATCCGACACCACCATCTCCGGCCACCCCCCGTCCCGCGTGTAGCCCTCCTCGGGCCACTTCGCCGTCGCGTCGATGCCCGCCTTGCCGCCCCAGAACTGCTGGTACGACGAGTGGTCGAGGTGGTCCACGGGACCCTCGACGACCGACATGTCCCGGGAGTAGTCCACGTTCCCCAGCGCCCGCCAGGCGACCTCGTGCAGGTCGTGGACGTCGCAGTCCGCGTCGACCACCACGATCAGCTTGGTCAGCGACATCATGTGCGCGCCCCAGATCGCGTGCATGACCTTCTGCGCGTGCTTGGGGTACTTCTTGTCGATCGAGACGATCGCGCAGTTGTGGAAGCCGCCCGCCTCGGGCAGGTGGTAGTCCACGATGTCCGGCACGATGATCTTCAGCAGGGGGAGGAAGAAGCGCTCCGTCGCCCGCCCCAGCGGGCCGTCCTCCGTCGGCGGCCGGCCGACGACGATGGACTGGAGCAGCGGCCGCTTGCGCATCGTCACGCAGTCGATGGTCAGCGCCGGGAACGGCTCCTGCGGCGTGTAGAAGCCGGTGTGGTCGCCGAAGGGACCCTCCGGAAGCGTCTTGCCGGGCTCCAGCCAGCCCTCCAGCACGACCTCCGCCTGCGCCGGGACCTGCAGCGGGACCGTCTTGCAGTCGACCATCTCGATCCGCTTGCCCGCGACGAAGCCCGCGAACAGGTACTCGTCGATGTCGCCGGGCAGCGGCGCCGTCGAGGCGTACGTGACGGCGGGCGGGCAGCCGAACGCGATCGCGACCGGCAGCCGCTCTCCCTTGCGAGCGGCCACCTGGTAGTGGTTGCGGCTGTCCTTGTGGATCTGCCAGTGCATGCCGATGGTGTTGCGGTCGTGCCGCTGCAGCCGGTACAGGCCGAGGTTGCGGATGCCCGTCTCGGGGTGCTTGGTGTGGGTCAGCCCGAGGTTGAAGAACGAGCCGCCGTCCTGGGGCCAGGTGAAGAGCGCGGGCAGCGCGTCGAGGTCGACGTCGTCGCCCTGCAGCACGACCTCCTGGACGGGGCCGTCCTTCACCTTCTTCGGCGGTACGTGCGTCATCCCGGCCAGCTTGCCGAACGCCTCCCGCACCCCGGTGAAGCCGTGCGGCAGCTCGGGCTTCAGCAGGCCGCCGATCTTGTCGCTGATATCGGCGTACGACGTGAGGCCCAGCGCCTTCAGCAGCCGGCGGTCGGTGCCGAAGACGTTCATGGCCAGCGGCATCGCCGAGCCCTTGACGTTCTCGAAGAGGAGGGCGGGGCCGCCGGCCTTGTTGACCCGGTCGGTGATCTCGCCGACCTCCAGATACGGGTCCACCTCGGCCTTGATCCGCTTGAGGTCGCCGTCGCGCTCCAGCGCCCGCAGCAGCGAGCGGAGATCGTCGTATGCCATAGGGGCAAGTATCCGCCAGAGGCCCCCGGGCCCCCGTCAGCGCCCCCGGCTTTCTCCGCGGAGTCCGCGCACGGTTGTCATGCCCAGCCGCTAACCTGGCGCGGTCATCGGGGCGTTGGCGCCCCGCCGTCTCTTGCCGTGGGGGATTCCGACGTGATCCGGTACGTCCCGTATCTGCTGTTCCTGGCGCTGTGGATCTACGCCTTCATCGACTGCCTGAACACGCCGGAGGAGGAGGTCAGGCATCTGCCGAAGGTCGGCTGGGTGCTGATCATCCTGTTCTTCGCGATGCTGGGCTCGATCGCCTGGCTGGTGGCCGGGAAGAACCGCGGGCCGGTCCCGGCGGGCGGCAGCACGCCGGCGGAGTGGCACCGCAACCACCGCCCGGGTCCGACCCTGGCGCCGGACGACGATCCGGAGTTCCTGGCCTCGCTGCGCGAGGAGAACAAGAAGGACGAGTCGCTGCTGAAGGACTGGGAGGCGGATCTGCGCCGCCGCGAGGATGAGCTGCGCCGCCGGGAGGGCGGCGAGGACTCGTCCGGTCAGCGCTGAACGGAGCGAACACCCCCATTTGCGGCCACATGCCCCCGTTACCCTGGTGGTAGCACCGCCGGGCCGTCCCCCGGCCCCGCACCACCGCGACGCAAGGGGTCCGCACCATGCTCAGGTTTCTGCCGTTCCTCGTGGTCCTGGCGCTGTGGATCTACGCCTTCATCGACTGTCTGAACACCCCCGAGGACAAGGTCCGCAACCTGCCCAAGGTCGCCTGGGTCGTCATCATCGTGCTCTTCGGCTATCTGCTCTTCGGCTCCGTCGCCTGGCTGATCGCCGGCCGGCCGCGCCGCGAGGCCCTGGCCGGCGGATCCGGCTCCTCCCGGGGCGGCGGGCGCTCGCGCGGCGGCTGGGTCGCCCCGGACGACAACCCGGACTTCCTGCGCTCCCTGGACCCGGACAAGCGCCCGGACACCCGCCCGGAGCAGCACCCGGACCAGCGCCCGGACGACGGCCCGGAGGACGAGCGGCGGCGGCGCGACTGATGCCGGTCCCCACGATCGACCTCGGCCCCTGGTTCTCCGGCGACGCGGCGGCGCGCGGGCGCGTCGCCGCGCGCGTGGACGAGGCCCTGCAGTCGGCGGGCTTCCTGCTGGTCACCGGCCACGGCGTCGATCCGGCGCTGCGCTCGGGGATCCGCAGCGCGGCGCGGGAGTTCTTCGCGCTGCCGGAGCCGGTCAAGCAGCCGTACGCGGTGACGGTCGGCGAGCGGGGCTGGCTCGGCCCCGGCGCGGAGGCCAACGGCTACGCGGAGGGGACGCAGACGCCACCGGACCTGAAGGAGTCGTTCTCCTTCGCCGCGTACGAGCCGACGGGCGTCGCGGCGGTCGACGCGGAGTGGTTCCTGCCGAACCGCTGGCCCGCGGAGGTCCCGGGGCTGCGGCCGCTGGTCGAGACGTACCTGGCCGAGATGCGGCGGCTGTCGGACCTGCTGCTGGAGCTGCTGGGCGTGGCGCTGGGCCAGGAGGCGGACTTCTTCACCGCCCACACCGGCCACCCCACCTGGGGGTTCAACATCAACTGGTACCCGGCCCACGACGTGACGGGCGCCCCCGAACCCGGCCAGTTCCGCATCGGCCCGCACACGGACTTCGGCACGGTGACCGTGCTGGACCGGGAGGACGGCGAGGGCGGTCTGCAGGTGTACACCGACGAGGAGGGCTGGCAGTCCGCGCCGTACGACCCGGCGGCCTTCACGGTGAACATCGGCGACCTGATGGCCCGCTGGACGGGCGACCGCTGGCGCTCGGGCCGCCACCGCGTGCTGCCTCCGCCGGCGTCTTCGCCGGCGGAGGAGCTGATGTCGCTGGTCTACTTCTACGAGTGCGATCCGGGCACCCAGGTGTCCTCGGTGCCCGCGCCCGCGGGGCGGGTGGGGTACGGGCCGGTGGACTCGCACGTGTACCTGCGGGGGAAGCTGGACGCGATCAGCGTCCCGCCTCCGGCCTGACGCCCGGCCCGGGGGCTGGGCTCAGCCGAGCGGCCGGGCCACCCGGTCCATCGGCATCACGTCCAGCACCGACCACCGCTCGAAGACGAACCCACGCTGTACGGGGCAGGGGCGGCTCGACTCGTCGTTCGGGTAGTCGTACACGTCCTTGGCGAAGGACAGGTTCTTGCCGTAGTAGAGCTTCGAGTCGGCCTCGAAGACCAGCTCCTCACGGGTGTTGCCGTCCTCGATGAGCCTGGCCAGTCCCGGCCCGCGCCGGCCCGCGCCGCCGTCGGCGTCCTCGATCAGGGTGACGCCAGGGATGCGGGCCGCGGCGGCGTAGAGCGCCACGCGCACTTCCTTCGGGGCCAGCAACGCCCGCTCGGCGATCATCTTCGCGGCCAGCCAGGCGGTGTCGTCGGTGCCGGACTCACCCGTCGGAGCGGCCTCGTAGAGGTACTGGAACATCCCGTCCGCGGTCGCGGGCAGCTTCTGCCAGTCCCGGTACGTGCCGGGGAACCCTGTGGAGCCGGGCTCCAGGTCGGTCTCGCTCACCATCCGATACGAATCGCCGCCGTCGGTCTCGACGTACTGCCGCAGCAGTCCAGTGTGCTTGCCGTCCACCGAGAGGTACTGGTCCGTCCGTTCGGAGGGCACGCTGTCGGAGACGGGCGGGCACGCCGCCTGTGAGGCGCTGTCGAGGAAGTTGTCGAGCTGGGTGTTGACCCAGATGAAGTGGTCGTCCTGGGGCCCCGGCGGGTCGGCCGGCAGCGAGCGCTCCGGCAGGCTCGGTGTCACGGTCGGCGGCTCGGGAATCTGCGAACCCGTGCCGTACCCCGGCCGCGCCGGGCGGTTGTCGTGATCGCCGGCCAGGGTGACGCCCGCGACGACCGCCGCCGTCAGCGCCGCAGCGAGCAGCGGGGCCATGAACGCCGGGCGGCGCAGGCGCGGGACAGCGGGCTGGGGTTCCGTCTGGAGGATCTCGCTCATCAGGTGCTCCCTCAGGACGTGTCGACGGCCCTCGGGAAGATCACGCTCGGGGGGTGGCGGGACCGCGCTCATCGGTTTCCCTCCGGTTCGGGCCGGGCCGCCGGACGGCGGCTGCCTCTTTTCTGTCCGCGGGGCTCCGGGGGTTCCGGCGGTGGCACCAGCAGCCGTTGCACCTCCGCCTCCAGCTTGCGGCGGGCCCGGGAGAGGCGGGAGCGCACCGTGCCGATGGGGATGGCGAGGGCCTCGGCGGTCTCCTCGTAACTCAGCGCCGACCAGACGCACAGCACGAAGACCTCGCGCTCGGCCGTGCGCAGCTTGGCCAGCACCTGGCGCACGACGTCGAGGCGCAACCGGTCGTCGATCCGGCCGACGAGTTCCTCCGCGAAGTCGGGCACCGCCCCCGGGTCCCGGGGCAGCCGTTCCATCGCGGCGGCGTGGCGGCGTGCCGCGCGCCAGCGGTTGCGCACCGTGTTGGTGGCGATGCCCAGCAGCCAGGGGCGCAGTGAGCCGCCCTCGGGCTCGACGCGCTCACGCAGCCGCCAGGCTTCGAGGAAGGTGAGCGAGACGGCCTCCTCGGCCTCCGCCCAGTGACCCGTCAGCCGGTACGCGTGGTTGTACACGGACCGCGCATGGTCGTCGAAGAGACGGCCGAACGCCTCGGCGTCCCCCGCCCTGATCTGCTCCCGGAGTATCGTCCCCACGCCCCTTACTGTCCGCGGGCGGGGGACGGTTCCCGGATTCGGCGAAGAAATCCCCGGGGATCAGACCCCGGCGTACGAGTGCAGCCCGGTCACGAACAGGTTGACCCCGTAGTAGTTGAAGAGGAAGCACAGGAACGCGACGATCGCGAGGTACGCCGCCTTGCGGCCCTTCCAGCCGGCCGTGGCGCGGGCGTGCAGGTAGCAGGCGTAGGCGACCCAGGTGATGAAGGACCAGACCTCCTTGGGGTCCCAGCCCCAGTAGCGGCCCCAGGCGTTCTCCGCCCAGATCGCGCCGGCCACGATGGTGAAGGTCCAGAAGGGGAAGACCGCCGCGTTGATGCGGTACGCGAACTTGTCGAGGGACGCCGCGGCGGGCAGCCGGGAGAGCACGGACTTCGCGAAGTCGCCGGGCTGCGGGCCGGCCGGGTCCGCGAGCTTGGCCTCGTAGCGGTCGCGGAATAGGTAGAGGACCGTGGCGACCATGCCGAGGTAGAACAGCGCGCCACAGGAGATGGCGAGCGAGACGTGGATCCACAGCCAGATCGAGTCGAGCGCGGGGACGAGCTGGTCGCTGTCGGTGTAGAGGACGGCGACCGCGAGGCCGAGGTCCAGCAGCACCGTGGTGACCAGCGGCAGGCCGATCCAGCGGATGTTCTTGCGCAGGGCGAGGAGCACCAGGTACGCGCCGACGATCACCATCGAGAAGGTGGTGGAGAACTCGTACATGTTGCCCCACGGGGCGCGCTCCACCGACAGCCCGCGGGAGAGCACCGAACCGGCGTGCAGCAGGAACGCCAGCGTGGTGAGCGAGACGGCCATCCGGCCGTAGAGGTCGCCCCGCTCGCTGCCGCCGGCCGCTCCCGGCCCGTCCTCGGCGTCGCGCGCGCCGGACGCGGGCTTGGTGACGACCGCGGGGCGCTCCAGGACCGTGGTGGAGCCGGCCTTCTTCACCTGTACGGCGACGGCGGGCGCGGCCGCCGTGGCGCCGGTCAGCGCCGCCGACGTCGTGGCGACGCGGCTGCGGCTGCCGAAGACCCACTCGGCGATGTGGGCGATGAAGGCGAGGGTGTAGACCGCCATCGCCGAATAGATCAGGTAGTTGCTGATGTCAGCGAGGTTCTCGTTGGTCGCGGCAGCGATGCTGGTCACGCTCGCGCTCCTTCTGCGGACGCTCCGGACTCTCCGGACTCGGACTCGGGGGCGGATTCGGGGCTGGGCGGTGCGGTGGTCTGCAGCTTCACGGCGAGGTCGGCCAGCTCCTCCGGGAGCTTGGCGCTCTCGCTGCGGCCGAGGCCCGCGAGTTCGACGACCGTGGCGCCGTCCTCGTCGCGCCGCGCCCGCACCCAGACCCGGCGGCGCTGGATGAACAGGGAGCCGGCCAGGCCGGCGATGGCCGTGAGTGCGCCGGTGAGGGCCCACCCGTTGCCGTACTGCTTGGAGATCTTGAAGGTGGCCCAGGGCTTGACGCCGTCGAAGGTGAGCGTGCCGGCGCCGTCGGGCAGGGTGAGGGTGTCGCCGACACCGAGGGACTGGGCGAACGGCTGGCCGTCCTTGTCCTTGAACTGCTTCAGCTTCGAGGTGTCGAGCTGGTACACGTTCTGCGGCGTGCCGTCGTCGAGCCCCAGGTCGCCCTGGTAGGCGGTGAGCAGCAGCCGCGGGTTGAGCAGCTCGGGGAACTGCGAGGCCATCTGGCCCGAGCCCTTGATGAACGTCGGCATCAGGAAGCCCTGGAAGCCGAGCTGGTTCTGCTTGCCGTTCTTGCCGACCGCGTCGGGGACCTTGATCGCGCCCTGCGAGGAGAGGTTCTTCTTCTCCATCGGGATCATGGCGACCGGGCCGCGGAAGGCGATGTTCCCCTTGCCGTCCTTGACGGTGACGACGGGGGCGTAGCCGTTGCTGAGCAGCCAGACCTTGGTGCCGTTGACGACGAGGGGCTTGTTGACCTCGATCGTGGTCTTCTTCCCCGGCCCGTCGCCCTGCCAGTACGTGATGTCGGCGCGGAAGACGCGGGGGGTGCCCTTCTGCGGGCCGGTCTTCTGGTAGCGGGCGGTGAACTTGTCCAGGGTGAAGCCGAAGGACTCCCGGTCCCCGGCGCCGTACACGCTCTCCTTGTAGTAGTCGTACTGGGTGAGCGTGTTGGAGAAGCTGTCGCCCTCGACGATCAGCTTGCCGCCCTCGACCTGGAAGAGCCGGCCGACGGCGAAGGCGATGAGCAGCAGGAACAGCGCCACGTGGAAGAGGAGGTTGCCGGCCTCGCGCAGATAGCCCTTCTCCGCGGAGACCGCGTCGCCCGCGGTGTACGACCGGAAGCGACGTTTCCGCAGCGTCTGCCGCGCGGCCTGGAGCACCTCCTCCGGCTCCGTGTCCGTGCGCCAGGTGGCGTACGCGGGCAGCCGGTTCAGCCGGCCGGGGGCCTTGGGCGGGCGGGCGCGCAGCTGGCCGACGAACTGCCAGGAGCGCGGGACGATGCAGCCGGCCAGGGAGACGAACAGCAGGATGTAGATCGCGGAGAACCACACCGAGCTGTAGACGTCGAACAGCTGCAGCTTGTCGTAGAGGGGCGCGAGGGTCTCGTGCTTCTGCCGGAAGGCGGCGACCTTGCTCTCGTCCACGGCGTTCTGCGGGATCAGCGAGCCCGGGATCGCGCCCAGCGAGAGCAGGAACAGCAGGATCAGCGCCACCCGCATCGAGGTGAGCTGGCGCCAGAACCAGCGGGTCCAGGCGACGATCTCCCTGCCCGGCGACAGCCCGGGCGCGGGCTGCTCGGCGCCGTCCTCGACGGGGGCGGTGGAGAGCTGCGACGCGGCGTCGGTCAGCTCGCGCTCGTCAGTGGTGGACATGCCGTATCAGACCCCAACGGTGAAGTTCGACGACCAGACCGTCATCTCGTACACGATCCGGTCCCAGCCCCCCGTGACCAGCAGGACGCCGACCGCGACGAGCATGCCGCCGCCGATCCGCATCACCCAGACATAGTGCCGCTTGACCCAGGCGAAGGCGCCCAGCGCACGGCGGAACGCGACGGCCGTGACGATGAACGGCACGCCAAGACCCAGGCAGTACGCCGCGGTGAGCAGCGCCCCGCGGCCGGCGCTGCCCTCGGAGAGGGCGAGCGTCTGTACGGCGGTGAGCGTCGGCCCGATGCAGGGCGTCCAGCCGATGCCGAAGACGACGCCCAGCATCGGCGCGCCGGCCAGACCCACGGCGGGCTTCCGGTGGAACCGGAACTCGCGCTGCCCGACGTTCGGCAGCAGGCCCATGAAGACGATGCCGAGCACTATGGTCAGCGACCCCAGCACCTTGTTGATCGTCTCGCGGTGCTCCAGCAGCGTGCCGCCGAAGCCGCCGAAGAGGGCGCCGCCGGAGACGAACACGGCGGTGAAGCCCAGCACGAACAGGGTCGCGCCGGCGACCATGCGGCCGCGCTTGGCCTCGGCCATGTCGGTGCCGCTGACGCCGGTGACATAGCTCAGATAGCCAGGTACGAGCGGCAGCACGCAGGGCGAGAAGAACGAGACCAGCCCGCCGAACAGGGCGACGGGGAAGGCCAGCAGCAGGGCACCGCTGAAGACGGTCTCGTTCATCTCTCGCTCACTCCCCGGTCACTTCTCGGCGATGACCGGGTCGAGCGCCGCGCGCAGCTCCAGGGCGTTGAGGCTCTTGAGCGCGCGTACGGCGATCCGTCCCTCGCGATCGATGATCAGCGTGGAGGGGATGGCCTGCGGGGAGAGGCTGTTCTTCGGGAACTTCAGCACGAGCTTCCCGGCGGGGTCGTACAGGCTCGGGTAGTCGATCTTGTACGTCCGGTCGAAGGCCTGGGCGTTGGCCACGTCGAGGTCCCGGGTGTTGATCCCGACGAACTGCACGCCGAGGTCCTTCGTGTCGTCCGCGACCTGCTTCAGGTGCGGGGCCTCCTTGCGGCAGGGCGCGCACCACGAGCCCCATACGTTGAGGACGACGACCTTGCCCTTGTAGTCGGCGAGGCTGAGCTGCTCGCCGTCGGTCGTCTCGCCCGAGATCTCGGGTACGGCGACGCGGTCGGCGGCCTTGACGGTGGTGATCTCGCCGGTGCCGGCGACGAACTTCGTGTCGTTGCCGCCGCTGCTCTTGGTGTCGCCGCCGCCGGAGCAGGCGCTGAGGGCGAGCGCGCCGCACAGCGCCAGCGCGGAGAGCGCGGTGGCGCGGCGGTGGGGGCTCCTCGCGAAAATCATGTGAAAAGTTTCCCATGCCTCGACGGGGGATCTTTGCCACCCCCTGGGTGCGTCCGCGATGCCCGTTGTGAAGACGGGGTCAGCACACACGGGCTCCGCCCAGGCTACGGTCTCGGCCCGCCCCCAACGCCCAACCCGCACGCGGCGCCCCGCGGCGGCTGGCCCCTGCGGAGCACCCCGCGGTGCGGGGCCGCAGCACAGCCGCTGGTCACGGCGGGCCCTTCGGGTGCGGGGCCGCAGCACAGCCGCTGGTCACGGCGGGCCCTTCGAGTGCGGGGCCGCTGCGCCCGCCCGTGCCGCCCCCTGGCGGCCCAGCCGCCCGCAGCGGTGCGCCCCGCAACGGCCCGCGGGGTGACCGCCCCAGGCGCACAAGCTGCGGGCCTGCGGGTCGGCGCGAGACGCGAGGCTGCGGGCAGGCGTGCCGCAGGGCGGCACGGGTGGGCGCAGCCGGACCGCACCGAGCGACGCAGACGCGACCACAGCCAACCCGGGGCCCGGGGCACACCCGAAACGCACAGGCTGCGGGCAGGCGTGCCGCAGGGCGGCACGGGTGGGCGTGGCCGGACCGCCGGCCGACGGCGGAAGGTGGCCACGGCCGGGCGCGCGGTGTGCAGGTGGTGGAGGGGCGGGGTCACGAGCGGTGGGGGGGCGGGGGCACGGGCCCCCGGGGGTGAGCGCTACGCGTGTGGCGGCTGCGCGTTGCTTGCCGCTCCGCGGACCGCGCCGCGCCCGAGCCGCCGTTGCGCCCCCGCGAGGAGATGCGCGGGCACGAGGTCGCGGGCCGGCTCGCTGTAGGACACGGACACGATCCGGTCACCCTCGTACGTGAAAGAGGTGAGCGAAGCGAGCGTGCACTCCCGCGACCGCGGGTCGTGCCACAGCCGCCGCTTCTCGGCGAAGCTCCGCACCGTCCAGATCGGCAGCTGGTGCGACACGCACAGCGCCTCGTGCCCGCGCGCCGCGTCCCTGGCCGCGTCGAGCGCGGCCATCATCCGCACGACGATCTCGACGTACGGCTCCCCCCACGACGGCCGGAACGGATTCGTGAAGTACCGCCAGTTCCCCGGCTTGCGCAGCGCCCCGTCGCCGACCCCGAAGGTCTTGCCCTCGAAGACGTTCCCCGCCTCGATGAGCCGCTCGTCGGTGGCGATGTCCAGCCCGTGGCTCTTGGCGACGGGCGCGGCCGTCTCCTGCGCCCGCTCGAGCGGCGAGGACACGACGTACGAGATGTCCCGCCCCTCCAGATGGTCCGCGACCCGGTCGGCCATCCGCCGCCCGAGCTCGGAGAGGTGGTAGCCGGGAGCGCGCCCGTACAGCACCCCGTCGGGGTTGTGCACCTCACCGTGGCGCATGAGGTGCACAACCGTGATGTCCGTGTCCTGCTTCTTCATGGGCTCCATCATTCAGCCGTGGCTTCCGCGGCGGCGCGCGCCGCGGCAGGGAGGGCGGCGGCGATCCGCTCGATCGCGGCGGGATCATCGGCATGGGCGGTCGAGACGAACCAGGACTCGAAGGCGGACGGCGGCAGGTAGACGCCGTTCGCGAGCATCGACTGGAAGAAGGCGGTGAAGCGGAACGCCTCCTGCGTCTTGGCCTCGGCGAAGTCGGTGACCGGCTGGTCGGTGAAGAAGACAGAGAACATGTTGCTCGCCGTCTGCAGCCGGTGGGCGACGCCCTCCTTGGTGAGCGCCTCGCCCACCAGCCCCTGGATCTCCCGGGACACCGCGTCGACCTTCTCGTACGCCGCGTCGTCCAGCAGCCGCAGCTGCGCGAGCCCGGCGGCGGTGGCGACGGGGTTACCGGACAGCGTGCCCGCCTGGTACACGGGCCCGGCGGGCGCGAGGTACGCCATGACGTCCGCCCGCCCGCCGAACGCGGCCGCGGGGAAGCCGCCGCCCATGACCTTGCCGAAGGTCATCAGGTCGGGGGCCACGCCGTCGACGCCGTACCAGCCGGCCTTCGACGTACGGAAGCCGGTCATGACCTCGTCGGAGATGTACAGCGCGCCGTTCGCGGCGCACAGGTCCTTCAGTCCCTGGTTGAAGCCGGGGCCGGGCGGGACGACGCCCATGTTGCCGGGGGACGCCTCGGTGATCACGCAGGCGATCTCGCCGGGGTGCGCCTCGAACGCCGCGCCCACGGATGCCAAATCGTTATACGGAAGTACGATCGTCTCACCCGCCTGCGCGCCGGTGACGCCGGGAGTGTCGGGGAGCCCGAACGTGGCGACGCCGGAACCGGCCGCGGCCAGCAGCGCGTCCACGTGACCGTGGTAACACCCGGCGAACTTGATCACCTTGGCGCGTCCCGTGAACCCGCGGGCGAGCCGGATCGCGGACATCGTCGCCTCGGTCCCGCTGGAGACCAGTCGCACCTGGTCAACGGGGGCGATACGGGAAACGATCTCCTCGGCGAGCTCGACCTCGCCCTGTCCGGGGGTGCCGAAGGAGGTGCCGCGGGCCACGGCCTTCTGCACCCTGGCGATCACCTCGGGGTGTGCGTGGCCGAGGATCATGGGTCCCCAGGAGCACACGAGGTCGACGTACTCCCGGCCGTCGGCGTCGGTCAGATACGGACCCGTACCGGACACCATGAAACGGGGCGTTCCCCCCACGGCACGGAAGGCGCGGACCGGAGAGTTGACCCCGCCTGGGGTCACGACGGCCGCGCGGTCGAAGAGCGTCTGCGAGACTGGAGCCTGGTACGAGTAAGTCACGCAGCCCAGTTTCTCAGAGCCGCGGACGAATCCCGGGCGGGGTGTTTCAGGGTCCTGGTGTTTCAGGGTCGCAGCGCTGGGGATGTCTCTGAGACGATGATCGGGTTGCGCGCGACGGGGGAAGCGTTGCCTGAGAAAGAGCGGTCGGGTGGAGATATGCATCGCGGTGGCGAAGTCGGCGAGGGCACGGAGGACCGAGGTCCCCGACGTTCCAAGCCTGGCCGCCATCGGCGCGACTCGGACGCCACGAGTGTGAGCAGGGGCGGCCGCATGGGCGTGACGTACCGCTACTTCGGAGCCCCCGACGGGGCGACGGCGGCGCGCGTCCCGATCTCGATGCGCCCGGACGAGCTCGGCGGCGACGAACTGGGCCAGGGCGGCCTCTTCTCCAAGATCAAGCCCGAGACGATGGCGGCGATGGTCCTCACGGGCATCGAGGGCATACCCCTGCACAAGGTCCCGCCGCTGGAGCTGGTGGTCCTCCACCCCGACTACGCGGTGGTCAAGCTCCCCATGACGGTGGTCGACCCCCTGCGCGGCATCGGCGAGGAGACGGTCGGCGCGGCGGCGTTCATCTGGTCGACGGTCCCGGATCGCGGGGGTCCGCGGGACGCGTTCGAGGTGTACCGCATGCTGCACGAGTGGCAGGACTTCGCGGAGCGGCTGCACGACGCGGGGCACCAGCTGTACTGCCTGGTGTGGCCCTGAACTGCCTGGTGTGAGCCTGAACTGCCTGGTGTGGCCCTGAGCCTTCTCCCCTGCCGCCGGCCCTGAGGGGTGGCGTACCCCGGCCGAAGCACCCCCCGCCGGGGTGGGTGAAGGGTGCTCCGGGAGGTGGTCCGTCAGTTCGCCGAGGTGCGGCGTCGGCGCACCGCGATGACGGCTCCCGTACCGAGGGCCGCCGCGGCGAGGCTCGTCAGGGCCAGCGGGCGCAGGGCCGAGGAGGCGCCCGTTTCGGCCAGGTCGCCCTCGGTGTCCACGGGGGTCTCCCGGTCGCCCTGGGTGGAGGTGTCCGGCTGCTCGTCCCCGGGGCGCGGGCGGTCCTCGTCGGGGACGTCGCCGGGCTCGGCGTCGTCGACGCCGCCCGTGTCGGTGCCCGCGGCCGCGACCTTGAACGCGTAGCTCTTCATCGGGCCCAGGAGGCACGGGTTGTACGCGTCGGAGGCGTCGGCGGCCAGCAGGGCGATGCCCTCCGCGCCGGTGGTCGCCTCGTCGTCCACCGTGAGGCGGATCTTCACGTCGCGCCGGTCGCCGGGCTTGACGGGGCTGATGGTCTCCAGGCGGTTGCCCCGGTCCAACTCCGTCCACCCTGATCCGTACGACCACTGCACCTTCATGTGGTCCCGCTCGGCGGTGGCGCGCAGGGTGATGAGGAACAGCGGGTCCACCGTGAGCGTGCGCGCCGTGCCGTTGACGATGTGGACCGTGAAGTCGGTCGTCGTACCCGCGTTGATCCGGGAGGGGAGCCCCTCGGCGAGGGTCGTCAGGCCGGTCAGGCGGGCGCACTCCCTGCGCTCGGCGAGCGCGGCGGCGGTCTGCTCCTTGGCCTGGCGGGCCGCCTCCTCCGGCTTCTTGCCCAGCTCGTAGTCCCGGGCGGTCTTGATACGCGCCTCCGTCAGCGCCTCCTGGGCGGCCTCGAGGGCGGCGTCCGCGGCATCCTTCTTCCCGGCGGCGGTCGCGGCGGCGGCCTCCGCCTCGTCGAGGGCCTTCTGCGCCTCGGCCTTCGCCGCGTCGTCCGCGGCTTCCTCCAGCCGGGTCCGGGCGTCCTCGACCGCCTTGTCCGCGGTGGCCTTCTCCTCGGCCGCGTCCAGGACCGCCTGCTGGGCGGAGAGCACGGCCGCCTTCAGCGGGTGCGTGTCCTCCTCCAGCGCCTTGAGCTCGTCCAGCAGGGCCTTCTGGGAGGCGACCGCCTCTTCGTACGCCTGCGCCGCGTCGGCGGCGGCCTGCTCCAGCTCCGCGTAGGTCTGCATGCCGGCCGTGTCGGCCGGGGCGGCCAGCGTGTCCGCGAGCGCGGGTGCGGAGGCGAGCAGCAGTGCGGGGGCGGTGACGGCGGCCACGGCGGCCGCCGCGTGCAGGAGTCGGCGTCTCATCAGCGGGAGTACCTCTCTGACCTGGTGAAGCTGCGAACCCCCGCCGGAAGTTGAACGGGGAACCTGTGCGGAGATGTTAGGGATCGGGTGCGACAGGGACAGGGGGCGTCTCGCCCGCGAGAGCCCTGGCGGGCGTCGGGGCGGGGCGGCAAACCGGTCATTCGCGCAGGGTTGTGCACGCTCGGTGCGCTTTCGTAGTGATCAACATCACAGCGGGTCGCGCTGCGGGGTGCGGTTTGCGCTGGCGCCTGCGGCGCGATTCGGCGCTCCGCGCCTCAGTCCTCAAACGCCGGACGGGCTGGGGGGGGGTGGTCCGGCCCCGCTGGAAACGTCCGGTCCCGCTGGCGCCTGCGGCGCGATTCGGCGCTCCGCGCCTCAGTCCTCAAACGCCGGACGGGCTGGAGGTGCGGTCGCGCCGGCTGACGCGCTTCGGGCTTCGCCCGAAGTCCTCAAACGCCGGACGGGCTGGAAAGGGGCCGGTCACGCTGGATGATTCCGGTCATTCTGGGTGAATGCTGATCAGGCTGGGTGAATGCTGATCAGGCTGGGTGAATGCCGGTCAGGCTGGATCAATGCCGGTCGGCCTGGAAGGGGACGCTTTTGCCGGCGTAGCGCGGCGGAGTCGGTCCACCCATACCGGCCCGCCATCGGCATTCCTCGGCGGAGCGCCGGCGGAGCGGCCCGGTCGCATCAGCCACCGCGCAGCGAGGCGGAGCCAGCGCCACCACACCGGCCGACCGCCGACAGCCCCCGGCGGCACGCTGTTGATCGAGACCGCTGAGCGTCAGGCTCCGCTGACCGTCGGGACTGAGGCGCGAAGCGCCGAACCGCGCCGCAGCGCACCACGCAGCACGACCGCAACACCCCACAGCCCGTCCGGCGCTTGAGGACTGAGGCGCGCAGCGCCGAACTGCGCCGTAGGCGCCACCGGGACCGGACGTTTCCACGGGGCCGGACCACCCCGTCAGCCCGTCCGGCGTTTGAGGACTGAGGCGCAGAGCGCCGAATCGCGCCGCAGGCGCCAGCGCTACCGGACGCTTCCAGCGGGACCGCAGCACCACCCCAGCCCGTCCGGCGTTTGAGGACGAGGCGCGCAGCGCCGATCTGCGGCAGCCGGCGCAACCGCAGCGCGCGGGGTCGACGGATCGGGCGATGACATCCGAGGAATCCGCCGCTCGGGGGGCCCGGGGGCGTTGCCGCCCACGGAACTCGGCGATTTCATCGGAGGTTTCCGGGGTCAACCCCTTCCATCCGACAAGCGCTTGCTGCACGCTCGGTGTGAGTTCCCCGAACTCACACCGGAGGCATCAGCGTGACCGACCTAACCCGCAGAGCGTTCACCGTCACCGCCGCCGCGGCCGCCGCCACCGCCTCGGTGCCCGCCGTCGCCCCATCCGCGGTCGCTGCCGATGGCGTCCTCGACATCGACGCCGACGGCGGAGCCTGGACCCGCGTTCTCGACGACGCCGATCTCGTCTGGCAGCGGATGCCGAAGACCTGGTACGAGGGGCCCTTCCTCGGCAACGCCTATCTCGGCTCCGGGATCTACGCCGAGCCCGGTCGCAACGCCGTGCGGTTCAACGTGCAGCACAGCGAGGTGCAGGACCACCGGCCCGAGCACGGGGCGCTGTTCGGGCTGGCGCGGCTGCCCATCGGGTACTTCACCCTGGAGCCCGTCGGCACCATCACCGGCGTCGACTGGCGGCTGCGGCTGCAGGACGCCGAGCTCACCGGCACCGTCACCACCGACGCCGGCACGCTCACGCTGCGGGCACTGGTCCACAACTCGCGTTCCGTCATGGCGGTGGAGATCGAAGCGAGCGCCGGCGAGCGGGACTTCGGCTGGGTGTTCCACCCCGCCGTGGCGATCAGCCCCCGCGCCGCGTCCCGTCCGCTGCCCGCCGGCTACGCCGCCAACCCGCCCGCGCAGCTCGGGGAGTACGACGGTGTGCACGCCGCCGTCCAGCCCCTCACCGCCGGCGGGCAGCACGTCACCGCCTGGCGCGAGAGCGCCCGGGGACCCCGTCGCACCCTGTACGTCAACGTCGCCCACTCCCACCCGGCCACGACCGCCCTCGGCCGCGCGCTGAAGGCCGTACGGGACGCCGCCGTACTCGACTACGAGGCCCTCGCCGCCACCCACCGGCCCTGGTGGCACGCGTACTACCGCAAGTCCTTCCTCTCCCTTCCCGACGCCCGGATGCAGTCCTTCTACTGGATCCAGCTCTACAAGACGGCCGCCGCCGCCCGCGCCGACGCGCCCCCGATGGCCACCTGCGGCCCCTGGCTGGAGCCGACCCCCTGGCCCAACACCTGGTGGAACCTGAACGTCCAGCTCGAGTACTGGCTGATCCACGGCTCCAACCACCTCGAACTCGACGCCGTGACCCGCTCGCTGGGCGAGTACCGCCAGACCCTCAGCGACGAGATCCTCGTCGAGTCCTACCGCGCCGACTCGGCCGGCATCGCCCGTACCACCGACGCCCGGCTGCGCAACGGCGCCGGCAACCCCGCCGACGCCTCCGGCTATCCCTGCGGCATCCCCGGCCAGGACCCGCCCTCCCCGGAGGTCGGCAACCTCACCTGGGCCCTGCACAACGTCTGGCTCAGCTACCGCCACACCATGGATATCGCCATCCTGCGCGATGTCCTCTTCCCCCTGCTCCGCAAGGCCGTCAACTACTACCTCCACTTCCTCACCCCGGGACCGGACGGCAGGCTCCACCTCCCCGCCACCTACTCCCCCGAGTACGGCGGCAGCGGCTCCTCCGGCAACTCGCCCGACACCAACTACGACCTCATGTTGCTGCGCTGGGGTTGTCTGACCCTTCTCGATTCATCCGAAAGGCTGGGCGTCGCCGACCCCCTCGCCGACCGCTGGCGCGAGGTCCTGCGCAAGCTCACGCCGTACCCGACGGACGAGAACGGCCTGATGATCGGCGCGACCGTCCCCTTCGCCAAGTCCCACCGCCACTACTCGCACCTCCTCGCCATCTACCCCCTGTACGAGATCACCTGGGAGGACCCCGCCCAGCGCGAGCTCATCGAGACCTCCCTCGACCACTGGGTCAGCTTCGAAGGCGCCCTCCAGGGCTACACGTTCACCGGCGCCGCCTCCATCTCCGCCGGGATGGGCCGCGGCGACCAGGCGCTGGCGTACCTGGGCGAGCTGATGAGCCGCTTCATCCAGGCCAACACCATGTACCGGGAGTCCGGCCCCGTCATCGAGACCCCGCTGTCGGCAGCCCAGTCGCTGCACGACATGGTCTGCCAGAGCTGGGGCGGCGTGATCCGCGTCTTCCCCGCGGTCCCCGCCGCCTGGCCGGACCTGGCCGTGCACGACTTCCGCACCCAGGGCGCCTTCCTGCTCAGCGCCTCGCGGCAGGCCGGCCGCACCCGCTGGGTCGCCCTGCGCAGCGAGGCGGGCGAACCCTGCGTCGTACGCCACGGCATCGAGGGCGCGGTCGACGTGCGCGACGGCGACGGCAGGCCGCTGCCGTACGAGGAGACCGCCCCGGGCACGATCCGGATCGACCTGCCACGGCACGCCCGGGCCGTGATCACCGCCCGCGGCGACGACCCGGACCTGGTCGTCGCCCCCGTACCGGCCGCCCCGGCGGCGCGCTGGGGGCTGCCCGCGTGAGCGGCGACTCCCTCGCCCCGTCCCGGGGAACACCCCACGCGTAACCACGCAATCGCGAACCTCCCGGCGTAACGGGAACCACGCGCGCTCCCCGGGCGTCCGTCCGTACAGGACGACCAAGATCGAGCACCACCCGGGGAGCACGCGTACATGACCGCCACGGCAGCCGCCGCCGAGACCTCCGCCGCCGCGGGGCGCCCCGCGGCCACCCGTCACCTCTATCTGGTCCGGCACGCCGAGGCGCTCGCCGACGAGAGCGGGCTCACCGACCGCGGCCGGTGGCAGGCGGAGCTGCTGGGGCGGCGGCTGCGCGACGTGCCGCTGGACGCCGTCCACCACGGTCCGCTGGAGCGGGCGCGGCAGACGGCGCGGCTGGTGGCGGGCGAGCTGGACGACGTCCCGGTGCGGTGCGACGAGGCGGCCGGGGACTACGTGCCGTACTTCCCCAGCCGCGACGAGCTGCCCGCGAAGTCCGCCGACCGCTATCTCACCTTCCTCGAGGGCGCGTCGGCCGAGGAGCGCCGGGACGGGCCGCGGCTCGCGCGCGAGGCGCTGGAGCGCTTCTCCGGGCCCGTCGCCGGCGACACCGAGCGGCACGAGCTGGTGGTCACGCACAACTTCCTGATCGGCTGGCTGGTCCGGGCCGCGATGGGCGCCCGCCCCTGGCGCTGGCTGGGCCTGAACAACGCCAACGCGGCCGTGACCATGATCCGTTACATGCCGGACCGCCCGGCGACCCTGCTGCTCCTGAACGACATGACCCATCTGCCGACGGACCTGCGCTGGACGGGCCTGCCCCGGGAGGCCACGGCGTGACGGGACGCGCTACGCGCGCACCCCGGCACGTGCGGAAAGCGGCGCCCCGTCACGTACCGGGAACGGCTCCGCGTCAGTAGTACTCCCGCATCAGCTCGCCCGCCCACTCCGGCTGTACGACCTCGCCCCGCGGCCCGAACTCCGCCATGTACGGCTTCACATCGAGCACCGGCGTGCCGTCGACCGCGTCCAGCCCCTCGACGTACAGCCGCAGGCCCTCGACCTTCAGCAGCCGGCAGCGGGAGACGCCGAGCCGGTTCGGGCGGTTCTTGCCGCGCTGGGCGAAGATGCCGATCAGCGGCCAGTCCGTGTTGCCGCGCGGATGCCGGGCGCCCGTCTCGATCTTCTCCTCCGGCACCCGGTCGAAGTGGTAGACGACCTCGACGTGCGAGAAGGAGTCCAGCCCGTACGCCGCCTCCGGCCCGAACCGCTCCGCGTCGAGCTCGATGACGGCCGCCACCTCCCCCCAGGCGTCGTCGAACACCTCGGCACGTCCGCCCCGGACATGCCCCACCGGCCGGGAGCTGATCTCTGTCATACGGTCTTCCCCTCCACGTTTCGCGACGCCGTCGTGACGAACGACATCACGCTCCATACGGAAACGATCTTCACGCCTCGTACGCAACGACCTTCACGCCTCGTACGGAACGATCTTCCGGTACTGAACCAGCTCACCGTACGGCTCCGTCTCCCCCGCCGGCAGCGTGGCCGGCCAGATCACGTCGGCCGCCGCCGCGTCCGGCGTCAGGGCCTGCGACATGTCGCTGAACCAGGGCCGGGAGGCGGCCGTGTCCACCAGCCCCGGGCACACCGCGTTCACGACCAGGTCGCGGGAGCGCGCGACCGGCGCCAGCTCGCGGGCCAGCAGCCGGGCCGACGTCACCTGGGCGACCTTGGACGGGATGTTGATCCAGTCGGGCCAGCCGGCCTCCGCCGCGGTCCCGGCCTCGACGGCGTCGACGTACTCCGCCATGACCCGGTCGACCTCCGCCAGGCTCCCGGCCTCCCGGAACCGCGGGCGCAGCCGCTCGTCGAGCTGCCCCAGCGTGCCGAAGAAGCTGGCCACGACGACGAACCGGCCGCCGTCGCGCAGCAGCGGGGCGAAGGACTCGATCATCCGCGTGGTGCCGTGGTTGTTGGTGTCGACGAAGCCGCGCACCTGCTGGGCGGCGGGAACGCCGGGGGAGATACGGGCGGCGGCGTTGGACAGCACGATGTCGATGCCGCCGTGTTCCGCGCGGATGGCGTCGGCCGCCTCCCGCACCCCGGCGGGGTCCGTCACGTCGATCAACCGCAGCCGGGGCCGCAGCCCTTCGGCCCGCAGCAGCTCTACGGCGGCCTCCCCGCGTTCACGGTCACGGGCCCCGAGGTGGACGACGCCGCCCTCCCCGAGCCGCAGGCACAACCGGCGTACGAGGGCTAACCCGAGCCCCTGGTTTCCCCCGGTCACCAGCGCGACCTTCGACATTCCTGACCTCCACGCATCGGCGGCTTCCACCTTCCGTCAGGGGCGCCCGCCGATCAAGGGCCACCAGGGTGATTCCCTTCTGTACAGGCGGTGTTGGCGTGTCCGCCACCGACCGGAAAGCCGCAGGCCGCGGAGGTGTTCAGCGCGTCGTGAACGCACCGCCGTTGACGTGGACGGTCTGGCCGGTGATGTGCCGGGCCCCGGCGGAGGCGAGGAAGTACGCCGTCTCCGCGATGTCCGCCGGGGTCCCCGCGCGCTTGTCGTGCGTCTCCGCGAGCAGCGCCGCGTGCCGCTCCTCGGTCATCGCGCCGCGGAAGAACTCCGTGCCCGCCACATAGCCGGCCGCGATCACGTTGCTGGTGACGCCGAGCGGCCCCGCCTCCGCGGAGTACGTCGCGTTCCACGCCGCGAGCGCCGCCTTCGCCGCGCCGTACGAGCCGCCGCGCCGCTCCGCGCCGATCGAGCCGATGCTGATCACCGAGCCGCCGCCGCCCGCCGTCAGGGCGTCGTGCAGGGCCGTCGTGGTGAGGACGGCGCCCAGCAGGTTCTGGGCCAGGCTGGAGCGCCACTGGGCGAGCAGCGCCTCCAGCGGGGTGCCCGAGCCGTCGGACTCCGGGAGTCCGCCGGCCGCGTTGACCAATACGTCCAGCTCCGGCAGCCGCGCCGCCAGGCCGGCCACCTGTACGGGGTCGGTCGCATCGCACACGGCGGCCCCGACGCCCAGCTCCTTCGCCGTCCGCTCGACGACCTCGGCGCGCCGCCCGGTGATCAGCACCGAGGCGCCCTCGGCGGCGAACCGTTCGGCGACGGCGCGGCCCAGGCCGCTCGAACCTCCGGTGACCAGCACGGTGCGGGGCATGGGACTCTCCAGACGTTCCGTTCCACTGCTACGTTTAGACCTAAACGTAAGCCGAGTGCGGAACCGAACGCAAGGGTGACCATGGACGACCAGCAGCCGGCCCCCTACCCCGCCGCCGACATCGCCGCCGCCTGGCGGCGCGAGCGGCCGGGCACCCCGACCGACTCCATTGAGATCGTCACCCCCCTCTGGCGCCTGGCCAAGCTCTTCTCCGACGACCGCGTCCGCGTCCTGCGCGCCGCCGGCATCGACGCCGCGACCCTCGACCTGCTCTCCGTGATCCGCCGCGGCGGCCCCCCGTACGCCCTGACCACCCGGGAGATCGCCGAGCGCACCCTCGTCACCGCCGGCGCGGTCTCCCAGCGCGTGGCCCGCGCCGAGGCGCAGGGGCTGGTGCGGCGCTCGCCGGGCGGCACCGGCCGGCGGACGGTCGTGGTGACGCTCACCACACCGGGACACGAGCTGATCGAGCGGTCCGTGGACCAGGTGCTGGGCCGGGAGGCGTCCCTGGTCGCCGGGCTGACGGCCGGGGAGCGGGAGACCCTGGTCGGGCTGCTGGCCAAGCTCGACGCCGACGTACGGCGGCGGCTGGCGTCCGGATAGCGAAACCCGTTTCGAACCCGCCTGCCCCGGATGTCACCCTGACCCCATGTTTGGTGTCACCGATCTCCCGACGTACCTCGCGGGCCTGGCCCTGATCGTCCTGCTGCCCGGGCCGAACTCGCTGTACGTCCTGTCCGTCGCCGCCCGCCGCGGGGTCCGCCCCGCCTATCGCGCGGTCGGCGGGGTGATGTGCGGCGACACGGTGCTGATGGTGCTCTCCGCGGGCGGGGTCGCCTCCCTGCTGCAGACCAGCCCGGCGGCGTTCGCCGTGGTGAAGTTCGCGGGCGCCGGCTATCTGTCGTGGCTGGCGATCGGGATGCTGCGGGGGGCGTGGCGGCTGTGGCGCGAGCGGGGCGCGCGGCTGGCACAGGCGGCGGGTGGTGAAGGGCAGCGCATGGAGCGGCCGTTCCGGCGGGCGTTCGGGGTGAGCCTGCTGAACCCGAAGGCGATCCTGTTCTTCGTCTCCTTCTTCGTCCAGTTCGTGGATCCGGCGTACGGCAAGCCCGCTCTGGCCTTCCTCGTCCTCGGTCTGTGGGCGCAGCTGTTCAGCCTCGCCTACCTGACGCTCCTGATCTTCGGCGGCTCCCGGCTGGCGGCGGTCTTCCGCTCCCGCCGCCGCCTCAAGGCGGGTGTCACCGCGGGCGCGGGCGCGGCGTTCCTGGGCTTCGCGGTGAAGCTGTCGCTGGCGGAGGCGGTCTAGGGGTTCCGCCGACGGCCCCTGTAACGCGGGCCGGAGTCCGTGGCGTCAGTGAGGTGTCACCGCACCGACGTCAGAAGGACACCGATCCATGCCCCGAGCACTCCTGCGCCCCGTGGCGGTCGCCACCCTCGGTCTCGCCGCCGCGCTCACCGCGGCGGCGCCCGCCGTCGCCTCCCCCGAGCCGTGGCGTGACGTCAGCCCGGCGGGCGCCGCCGACAGCGTCTTCTACGACGTGGAGTCCCGCGGCGGCGAGACCTGGGCCGTCGGCATCAGCATCGACGCCTCCAACGCGATGCACCCCTACGCCGCCCGCTGGACCGGCTCCGGCTGGGAGACCCCGGCGCAGCCCACGTCCGGGGAGGGGCGGCTCGACGAACTCGCGGTCGCCGGGCCGGACGACGCCTGGGCCGTGGGTTCCGCCTTCTCCGACAGGGCGAGCGAAGCCGTGCTGCAGCACTGGGACGGCACCGCGTGGACCCGGATCGGGCTCCCCCTGCCCGTGGACGCGTCGCACGCCGGCCTCAGCGCGGTCACCGTCGCCGGGGACGGCTCCGCCTGGATCGCGGCGAGCTACAGCACCGCCGAGGAGTTCCGCTACGCCGTGCTCCGCCGCGACGCCGACGGCTCGTGGAGCGAGGTGCCCGGCGGCGCGGAGCTCGGCTGGCTCTCGCAGCTGCAGACGGCGCCCGACGGCTCCGTGTACGCCATCACCAACACCGGCATCGTCCGCTTCGACGGCACACGCTGGACCGGCAGCCCGCTGCCCGCGCAGCTGGACGGCGCGCTGTACGACGCCGTCGAGGTGCGGTCCGCCGACGACGTCTGGGCCGTGGGCCATCTGCGCCACGAGGCGTTCTGGCGGCGCCCGGTGGTCATCCACTTCGACGGCCACGCCTGGCGCGAGGTCCGCACGCCCGCCGAGACCGGCCAGCTCTACGACATCGCCTTCGACCGGCAGGGCCGGCCGGTCGCCATCGGCGAGAGCCAGAACCCGGCGGTGAGCCCGAACGGCGACTACGTGCTGACCCTCGACAGAACCGGCCGCTTCACCCACACCGAGTCGGTGCCCGGCGCGGGCTATCTGCACGGTGCGACCGCCGACGAGAGCGGGCGGATCTGGGCGGTCGGCGGTACAAACGACCCCGCGGGACCGTCGGGCCTGCCGTACGCCTTCGCGGGCATCCGCGACTGAGGCGCGCCCGGGCCGAGGCAGCCGGGGGGAGAGAACCCGCCCGGCTGCCTCAGTAGTTCTGCCACTCGTCCAGCACGTACTCCAGCACCGCCGGATCCATCAGCGTGCTCGGCCGTACGTCCTGGCGGCGCCGGTCGACGGGGAAGACGGTCGCCGCCTCGAGCACCGCGTCGTCCAGATAGCGCAGCCGGGGCGCGTCCGGCGCCAGGCGCAGCGCCGGGGGCGCGCCGCCGCCCGGGACGGCCAGCACGTAACCCCAGTTGCCGAAGCTCGGCACGTCGACCTGGAACTCGGTCGTCGCGAAGCCTGCCTTCTCGACGGTCGCCACGATCGACCAGTACGTCTTCGGGGCGAAGAACGGCGACCCGCTCTGCACCACCACCCGGCTGTGCGGGGTCAGCACCTGCCCGAGCAGGTGGTAGAACTCCACCGAGTACAGCTTGGCGAGCGCCGCCGTGTCCGGATCGGGGAAGTCGATGATCACGGCGTCGTAGCGCTGCCGCGCCTCCCGCAGCCAGTTGAAGGCGTCGGCGTTCACCACCGTCACCCGCGGATCGTCCAACGACGCGCGGTTGAGCTCCCGCAACGGTGCGAAGTCCCGGGCCAGCCGCGTCATCGCCGGGTCCAGCTCGACCAGCGTGACCCGCCGCACCCCGTCGTACCGGAGCACCTCCCGCAGCGCCAGCCCGTCGCCGCCGCCCAGGATCAGCACGTTCTCCCGCCGGCCGGCGAGCGCCGGGTGCACCAGCGACTCGTGATAGCGGTACTCGTCGACCGAGCTGAACTGCAGATCGCCGTTGAGGAAGAGCCGGACGTCGGGCCCCCCGGTGAAGGCGGTGGAGCGGGTGACGACGATCTCCTGGTACGGCGTGGTCTCCGCGTGGATGATCGGATCCCGGTACATCTGCTGCCGCGCGGTCACCTCCAGATCGTCGGCCAGCGCGTACGCCGTGCCCAGCACGGTCAGCACCGCCGCCACCCCCGCGAGCAGCCCGAGCCGCACCCGGCGCCGCACCTGGCGGCGGAAGATGAGGACGACGACGATCACCCCGGCGACGGCGTTCACCACCCCCACCACCAGCGCGCCCTTCAGCTGGCCGAACGTCGGCAGCAGCACCAGCGGGAAGCACAGCCCGCCGACCAGGGCGCCGATGTAGTCCACCGCGAACAGGTCGGCGACCGCGCTGCCCGCCTCCTGCCGCCGGATGCGCTGCAGCAGCGTCATCAGCAGCGGGATCTCGGCGCCGATCAGCAGCCCCACGACCAGGGCGATCACGACCATCGCCGGCGTGTAGACCCGCAGCCAGGCGAAGGCCGCGTACAGGGTCAGCACGCTCAGCCCGCCGACCAGCGCCAGCACCCCCTCCACCAGCGCGAACGCGCCCACCGGACGGTGGCGCAGGGGTTTGGCGGCGAGCGAGCCGACCCCCATCGCGAAGACCATCACGGAGATGACGACGGAGGTCTGCAGGACGGAGTTGCCGATGAGGTAGCTGCCGAGCGCGGTGAGCGCCAGTTCGTAGACGAGCCCGCAGGCGGCGCAGAGGAAGACGGAGAACAGCAGCAGGAAGCGCGCCCCCCGGGAGTGCTCGGCCGGGGGGCGCGCCGCGGGTGCCGCGGTGGCGCGGTCGTGCAGGGAGGTGGTGCTCATGGTGTTACGACAGCGCCGCGCCGACCATGAACGCGGTGCCCAGATACATGCCGGCCTGCACCCACGCGGCCGGGTGCGGGCGGCCGTCCTCGGCGTCCTGGAGCACCTGCGCGCCCATCTGGCCGGGGGTGAGCACACCGATGACGACGCCGACGACGGTCATCACCAGCACTCCGGCCAGCCCGTAGAGCAGGGTGCTGACGAGGCCGTAGCCGAGGCCCTGTTCGGACTCGCTGGCCCGGATCGCCTCCATGATCACCAGACCGACGGCGACGGACTGGCTGCCCAGCAGCACCGCCGCGCCGCGGTTACGGTCCGTCCACACCACGTGGTAGAGCTTGCCGGGGGTGACCAGGTCGAGGGCGATGAAGCCCACGGCCATGACGGCGAGCCCCACGACTCCGTAGAGCAGGGCCTGGCCGGTGGACTCGAAGATCTCGGTCACTGCTGTGCCTTTCCTGGAAGCTGGGGGTGGGTGGGCTGCTTGCGGCCGCGGGGGCCGCCGGGGGTCACTTGCCTTCGCCGGGCCCGCCGCCGCGGAAGCTGTCGCTGTCCGGGTCGGGCCAGTTGGTGAGGTACCGCCGGTGCCGCTGGTAGCCGCCGCGGTAGTCCTCGATCTCTATCTGGCTGCCGCTCCGGTACGGGCTGACGGTCACCATGTCGTCGCCGTACCGCAGGAACTCCGCCCCGCCGCCGGACGAGCGGTCCAGGGCGTCGCGGTGGCCGTCGATCGCGTCGGCGACCGCGGCCGGGGCGCTGTCCGGGTCGGTCCAGCCGGCGCCGCCGCTGCTGTACGTCTTGCCGATCCAGTCGCGCGGTACGGCGTTGCCGTCGCCGGAACAGGCGGTGAGCAGGAACGCGGCCACCACGGCCGCCACCGCCCCGCGGATGACTCGGGCGCTGTTCATCGGGCCTCCAGCCGGGTGTACGTCGTCACGATCTGGCCGCTCTGCGGATAGGTGTGCCAGGTACGCCAGAGCAGCCCGGCGCCCTTGGCGCCGGGGGGCCGGTCGACCGCCTCGACGACCACCGCGGTGACCGCGTGGGGCGAGCCCGGGAAGATCCCGCACAGGCTGTGCTCCGCGCCGGCCACCCGCTCCAGGACCCGCGTCACCTGGGCGCCGAAGCCCTCCGGCGGCAGCCGCCGGGTGCTGGCGCTGAAGTCGTAGGTCCAGCCGGGTAAAGACCTGGTGTACGTCGCCGGCAGCCCCTCCACCGTGCCGCGCAGGCACGCCACGGTCTCCCGTACCGGCCCGGCGAACACCTGGTGCGAGGCGCCGAGCAGCCGCAGGGTCACGCCGAGCCCGCCGACGGTCACGGACTTCTCGGCCAGCGCCGGACGTTCCTCCAGATCCAGGGAGAAGCAGAGCTGATCCGCGTCGGTGTCCAGATAGGGGGTGTCCAGGGAAACGGCGTCCACGGGCCCCCCAGTCGGATATTGCTACGAGCGGCGCCGAGTATGGCACAGGGGGTGAGTGGGCTTTAAGTGGCGGGGACCCGGCCGATGTCCTTTCGTGACCGGACCTGTGGAAGCCGGCGTTCCGGCTCCGCGGACCGGCGCGGCCGCTCCGCGTGCGACAGGCTGACGGGCTCCCTCGTTCCGGCGAATCCGGCCCGGTGTGGTGGACTTCGCGGCATGACGACCGATGACGACGAGCTGCTCCGGCCCGCGCGCTATCCGAGATCCGCGGCGTACGACCCGGCCTGGCTGCTGCGGCTCGACATGGGGCCGCATCCCCTGTGGCTGCTGGAGGACCTCGCGCGGGACCTGAGGCTGCTGCCGGGGATGCGCGTGCTGGACCTCGGGTCCGGGAAGGGGGCCAGTTCGGTCTTCCTGGTACGGGAGTTCGGGGTGGAGGTCGTCGCCGCGGACTGGTGGGTCGCCGCGGAGGAGGCCCGTGCCGTGTTCGCCGAGGCCGGGGTCGAGGACCGGGTGACGGCCGTGCGCGCGGAGGCGCACCAGCTGCCCTTCGAGGCGGAGAGCTTCGACGCGATCGTCAGCATCGACGCCTTCGAGTACTTCGGCACGGCCGACGGCTATCTGCCGTATCTGCAGCGCTTCCTGCGCCCCGGCGGCCAGCTCGGCATCGCGACGCCCGCGCTGCGGCGCGAGGTGCGCGAGCTGGGGTCCGTACCGGAGCACATCCGCCAGGTCGTCGGCTGGGAGGCCGTCGCCTGGCACACGCCCGAGTGGTGGCGCTTCCAGTGGGAGGTCACGGAGCTCGTCGACGTCACCGCCGCCCGGATGCAGGAGCACGGCTGGGACGACTGGCTGCGCTGGTCGCGGGCGTGCGGGGACGACGCCGTGACCCGGATGCTGCTCGAGGACGGCGGCGAGCTGCTGGGCTTCGCGCTGGTGGCCGCGCGCAAGCGGTGAGCCCGCGAGCGAGCGGTGAGCCGGTCAGGCGCCGGGGATGCCGCCCGGCCACGCCATACGGAGCTTCACGGGCGCGCCGTTCAGCCGGGCCGGGTCGCCGCCGGGCGGCATGACGGCGGCGCGCTCGACGCGGACGCCGCCCTGGGCCTCGTAGAACCGCTGCGCCCGGTCGTTCTGCTCCAGCACCCACAGATACGCCGCCGGGGTGGCCGCCCGCTCGGTGATCGCCGCGCCGGCGTGGGCGAGCAGGGCGGTGCCGACGCCCGCGCGCTGACGGCCGGGAGCGACATGGAGGTTGTCGACGAGGCTGCCCCAGCCGGGGTCGTCGTCGAGGACGGCGTGGACGAAGCCGACGAGTGCGGCGCCCTCGCCCTCCGCCACGAACGTCGCGCTCGGCGCGGCGCCGTCCGCCAGTCGCGCCGCCCACACCGCGTGCCGGTCGGCGACGACGTCGCCGTCGAGGAACGCGTCGGCGTAGGCGCCCCGGTAGTGCCGGCGCCAGCTGTCCGCGTGCAGGCGCGCGATGGCAGGGGCGTCACCGGGCCCGGCGGGGCGTACCGCGGTCCCTGTCACCGGCGGGCCTGGGTGAAGCGCAGCAGATTGCCCGACGGGTCGCGGAACGCGCAGTCGCGCATCCCGTACGGCTGGTCCATCGGCTCCTGGACGACCTCCGCGCCCGACGCCTCGACGCGCTCGAACACCGCGTCGCAGTCCGGCGTACGGAACACCAGCCCGCGCAGCACGCCCTTGGCCAGCAGCTCCGTGAGCACCTGGCGGTCGGCGGGGGAGGCGTTCGGGTTCGCGCCCGGCGGCTCCAGGACGATCTCCACCTCCGGCTGGGCCGGGGTGACCAGGGTCACCCAGCGCATGCCCTCGGCGGTCACGTCCGTGCGTACCTTCAGGCCGAGCACGTCGCGGTAGAACGCGAGCGCCTCGTCGTGGTCGTGCACGGCGATGAAGCAGTGCGAGAGTGTGAGGTCCATGGGGCCACGCTAGAGGCCGAGCGGGGCCCGGGGCTTCTCCATTCTTGACCCTTCCGGACCGGAGGGGCTCATGCCTTCCCGCTGTTCCGCGGCGGCCGTGTGTAGATCTTGGCGTAGCACGGCGGTACCGGCTCGTCCGCGCCGTGCTCGCGGGCCCGGTAGGCGCTCGGCGTCTCGCCGACCAGCTCGGTGAAGCGGGAGGAGAACGAGCCCAGCGAGGAACACCCCACCGCCCAGCACACCTCGGTCACCGTCATGTCGCCGCGCCGCAGCAGCGCCTTGGCCCGCTCCACGCGCCGCGTCATCAGATAGCCGTACGGCGTCTCCCCGAACGCGGCCCGGAAGCTCCGGGAGAAGTGACCGGACGACATCATGGCCGTGGCGGCCAGCGCGGGCAGGTCGAGCGGCTGCTCGTACTCGCGGTCCATCCGGTCCCGGGCCCGGCGCAGCCGGACCAGATCGTCGATCGGAATCGGGCTCACGCCCCAAAGAATTCCATGTCGGACGGGGTGCGCCCAGTGATATGCAGGGATCCGTGAACTCCGATACGAACCTTGCCCCGGACCCCGCCGCGGACCGGGCCGCCGGCCTGGCCGCCCGGCTGCGCGCAGCGGGCTGCGTCTTCGCCGAGGACGAGGCGCGGCTGCTGCTCGAAACCGCCGACGGCCCCCAGGCGCTGGAGTCGATGGTCCGGCGCCGCGTCGAGGGCTTCCCGCTGGAGCACGTGCTGGGCTGGACGGAGTTCCGCGGGCTGCGGATCGCGGTGGACGAGGGCGTGTTCGTACCGCGGCGCCGCAGCGAGTTCCTGGCGGGGCTGGCGGTGTCCGCCGCCGCCCCCGGCGCGGTGGTCGTCGACCTGTGCTGCGGGGCCGGCGCGGTGGGCGCGGCGATCGCGGCCGAGGTCCCGGACGCCGACGTGTACGCCGCCGACCTGGACCCGGCGGCGGTGGCCTGCGCCCGCCGCAACCTGCCCGGCGGCCGGGTCCACGAGGGCGACCTGTACGCCGCGCTCCCGCCGGCTCTGCACGGCCGCGTCGACGTCCTGGTGGCCAACGCGCCGTACGTCCCCACGGACGAGATCCCCCTGCTGCCGGCGGAGGCCCGGCTGTACGAACCCCTCCCGTCCCTGGACGGCGGCCCGGACGGGCTCGCCGTCCAGCGCCGCATCACGCAGGGCGCGGGGCGGTGGCTCTCCCCCCAGGGCACCCTCCTGATCGAGACCAGCGCCCGCCAATCCCCCGAGACCGCCGCCGCGTTCGAACAGGCAGGGCTGACGGCCCGTATCGAAACCTGCGACGACCTGTGGGCGACGGTGGTGGTGGGGACGCGGGGTGCGGGCCGCTGAGCGCCCAACGCGAGGGCGCGCCCCGCCCCCACCCCTCAGACCGAGACAACGCCCACATGCACCCCGTGCAGGCTGGGACTCTCGACCTCGTCCAGGAGCGCCCGCGCGAAGTCCCCCTGCGTGATGCGGCTGTCGGCCGCCGCCGGGGCCCGGGTGTAACCGCCCGTGGCCCCGCCCTCGTGGTCGAAGTCTCCGGAAGGGCTCAGCACCGCCCAGTCCAGCGCGGCCGGAGCCGCATCCCGCAGGGCGTCCGTTCCCGCTCCATGACCGACGTAGAACTCCCGCCAGTCCTGCGGGTATCCGGGCGTGTCCATCAGCAGCTCCCCGCCCGACGTGGGCAGGACGGACGCCAGGCCGACGTACACCAGTCGCCGCACGCCCGCCGCGGGCAGGCCCTCCGCCAGCGCGCGGGCGACGGCGGGGAAGAAGTCGCCGGGCACCGCCCCGGCCTCGTACACCGCGACGACCGCCGCGTCGTGTCCGGCGGCGAGCCGTGCCACGACGGCCGGATCGGTCACGTCTCCGTCGGTCCGCCGGGCCTCGGTGACGTGATGGCCCCGCCGCCGTGCCTCCGCCACGGCCGCCCGGCCGACCCGGCCGCTCGCCCCGAACACAATGATCTTGCTGCTCTCGGTATCCATGACCGGGAGCGTAGAAGGAGGGCTGGTTTCCGATCGGGTACCTGCATACCGTGGAGATCATGACGAACCGACCGGCCGGACCCGCCCCGCTGGACCCCGAGATGTTCGACCCCGTGTGCCCGTCCCCCCTGGTGCCGTTCCGCGTGGGCGACAAGTGGGCGCCGCTGATCCTGCGCTGTCTCGAGGACGGCCCCCGCCGGTTCTCCGAGCTGAAGGTGCCGCTGCACGGCATCACCGCCAAGTCCCTGACGCAGTCGCTGCGCAGGCTGGAGCAGAGCGGTTTCGTCGTACGCGAGGAGTACGGGACGACGCCGCGCCGGGTCGAATACGCGCTGACCGCGCTGGGCCGCGGCCTGCTCGGCCCGCTGGACGCCGCGTGCGCGTGGACGCGGGAGCACTGGGACGAGCTGATCGACGCGTACGAGGAGGGCACCTCGGGGGCGGCCTGACCCCCGAGCCCCCCGCCGCCGCGGCCTCACACCGCACAGCCCCGCACCACCTCCCCCAGTGCTTCGTCCACAGCCTGGGGATCGCGCCGCGACCCGTCCCGCAGGCGCAGCGACACCTCGCCGGCCGCCGCCTCCTTCGGGCCGATCACCGCCTGGTAGGGCACGAGCCGCGCACCGCGGATCCGGGCGCCGAGGGTCCCCCGCACCGGTTCGAGCAGTTCGGCGCGCAGCCCGCGGTCCAGGCACCGCTGGACGAAGCCGGCCGCCGCCGGCACCTCCGCGTCGCCCAGCGGCACCACGGCCGCCTGCACCGGGGCCAGCCAGGCCGGGAAGCGGCCCTGGTGCACCTCGATGAGATGCGCCACGGCCCGCTCGATGCTGCCGACGATCGCCCGGTGCACCATCACCGGCCGGTGCCGGGCGCCGTCCGCCCCGACGTACTCCAGGCCGAACTGCTCCGGCTGGTGGAAGTCGACCTGGACGGTCGACAGGGTGAACTCCCGCCCGGCGGCGTCCTCCACCTGTACGTCGATCTTCGGCCCGTAGAAGGCCGCCTCGCCCACCCCGTCCTCGTACGGCAGCCCGGACGCGTCGAGTACGGACCGCAGGACGGCGACGGCCCGCTCCCACAGCCCGGGGTTGTCGACGTACTTGCCGCCCTCGCCCGGCAGCGACAGCCGGTAGCGGGCGGCCTTGACGCCGAGGTCCGCGTACGCCCGCTCGATGAGCCGCAGCGCGGCCAGGGCCTCCGCCTCGACCTGGTCCGGGGAGCAGAAGACGTGTGCGTCGTTGAGCTGCATGCCGCGCACGCGGGACAGGCCGCCGAGGACGCCGGACAGCTCGGAGCGGTGCTGGGCGCCGATCTCGGCGATCCGCAGCGGGAGTTCGCGGTAGCTGTGCTCGCGGGAGCGGTAGATGAGGGCGTGGTGCGGGCACAGGCTGGGGCGCAGCACGAAGTCCTCGCCGCCCCCCGCGGCGGAGCCGCTCTTGGGCAGAGCCATCGGCGGGAACATGTCCTCCGCGTAGTGCTGCCAGTGCCCGGAGACCTCGTACAGCTCGCGTTTGCCGAGGACGGGTGAGTAGACCCGGTGGTACCCGGCCCGGTGCTCGACGCCGGCGATGTACGACTCCAGCGCCTGGCGTACCGCGGCGCCGGCGGGCAGCCAGTAGGGCAGCCCGGAGCCGATGAGGGGGTCGGTGTCGAAGAGCTCCAGCTCGCGGCCGAGCCGGCGGTGGTCCTTGGGTGCGTTCATGGTGGTCTCTCCTCGCAAGGGGGGCGAGACACACCGGGCAACGAAGAACCCCGGGGCTCTCGCCCCGGGGCTTCGTGAGTTCGCTGCGCGCAGCGTCTACGCCGGGACGGTGTCCGGCGTCGTCGTGACGGCTGCGTATCGCTTCATGCCCCGAGGTTAACCCGCCCCGGCCCCAGGTGTCACGTGCGTTCGACGCCCCGTCCGGCGCACGGCACCGCCCGCCTGGGATCATGGGCCCATGACCGTCTCCCTGGTGACCGGTGGCAATCGCGGTATCGGCAAGGAGGTGTGCCGGCAGCTCGGGCGGCTCGGGCACACCGTGCTCCTAAGCGCCCGCGACGGCGAAGCCGCCGAGGAGGCCGCCGGTGGGCTGCGCGCCGAAGGGCTCGACGTGCGGGCGCTCACGCTCGACGTCTCCGACGCGGACAGCGTCGGGCGCGCCGCGCGGGAGGTCGGGGAACTCGACGTGCTCGTCAACAACGCCGCCATCCACTACGACACCTGGCAGCGGGCCACCACCGCCGACCTCGCGGTCGTCCACGAAGCCGCCGAGACCAACCTGTACGGCCCCTGGCGCTGCGTGCAGGCGTTCCTGCCGCAGCTGCGCCGCAGCGCGCACCCGCGCGTCGTGAACGTCAGCAGCGAGGCCGCCGCCTTCGGCAGCATGGGCGCGGGCACCCCCGCGTACACGACGACCAAGGCCGCCCTCAACGCCCTCACCGTCATGCTCGCCGCCGAACTGCGGCGCGACGGCGTGCTGGTCAACGCCGTGTGCCCGGGGTGGGTCGCGACCGACATGGGCGGGCCCGGCGGGCGGCCGGTCGAGGACGGGGCACAGAGCGTCGTATGGGCCGCCGTCCTCGCGGACGACGGCCCATCGGGCGGCTTCTTCCGGGACGGTCGGCCCCTCAGCTGGTGACTCCCCGGATCGTGAACGTTCCGGCGCGTACGGACCGGTAGAGGTCGGCGGTCTCCGCGCGGCGGCGGTAGGCGATCGCCGCGAAGGCCGCGCCCAGGATGACCGGGGTGTACCAGAAGGTGGTCTCCAGGTAGACCCAGGTGAAGACCTCCGCCCCGACCATGAGGGCGGTCAGCGCCGTGGCCGCCAGTCCCGCCAGCCGGGGGATCAGCAGCGCGATGCCGCCGGCGACCTCCAGGACGCCGACGGCGTACATGAACCAGTCGCCGTAGCCGATCGCGTCGAAGTTCTGCACGGCGGCCTCGACGGCGAAGAACTTGGGGACGCCGCTGGCCACGATCATGAAGGCGCCGAGCACGATCTGCGCGGCCCACAGCGCGACATGGCCCTTGCGGGTCGCGGCGGCGGAGGGGGCGAGGGGGGCGGCGGCGAGAGCGGTGTTCGTCATGATTCACAGGTCCTGTCCGGTGGTCGGGGGCCGCGTTCTGCGGTCAACGGGATAGACCCGGGACCCCGCGGAAACTCATCGGAAGCGGACCGGAGGAACACTCGTCGGCGGCGGAACCGAGGAACTACGCCGCGGCCGCCGCCCGGTGCTCCTGCGGGCTGACACCCCGCACCCGTTTGAACGCCGTGCTCAGCGCGAACCCGGTGCCGTACCCGACCTTGCGCGCCACCGCCCCCACCGTGGCGTCCGGTTCGCGCAGCAGGTCCGCCGCCAGGTCCAGCCGCCAGCCGGTGAGGTAGGCCATCGGCGGCTCGCCCACCAGGTCCGTGAAGCGGCGGGCCAGCGCCGCGCGGGAGACGCCGGTGGCGGTGGCGAGGGAGGCGACCGTCCACGGTTGGGAAGGGTTGTTGTGCAGCAGCCGCAGCGCCCGGCCCACGACGGGGTCGGACTGCGCCTCGTACCAGCCGGGCGCCTGCCCGCCGGGCCGGGCGAACCACTGGCGCAGCGCCGAGATGAGCACCAGGTCGAGCAGCCGGTCCAGCACCGCCGACTGCCCGGGTTCGTCGCGGGTGATCTCCGCCATCAGCAGCGGTACGAGCGGGCTGTCCCAGTCCCCGGCCCGCAGCACGATCAGCGGCGGCAGCGCGCCGAGCAGCCGGCGGCCGAGTTCGCTGGGGTTCTCGTACGCGCCGATGAGCATGGTCGTACCGCCGTCCTCGGCGTTGCCCCAACTGCGCACGCCCAGGCTCATGGCCTCCTTCAGCGGCTCCCCGGTCAGCGTGCAGCACTCCTGTCCGGGGAGGATCCGCACCTGCGGCGGGGTGTCGGGGGCGTCGGCCACCGTGTACGGGTCCGGCCCGCGCATGATCGCCAGATCGCCGGCCGTCAGGCGCACCGGCTCCGGCCCGCCCTCGTCGTAACGGACCCGACTCTCGCCTGCGACCACGGCGCAGACCGCCAACGGGGCGTGGTCCTCGACGCGTACGGAGAACGGCGGGCGCATCGTCACGCGCATCAGGAAGGCTCCGCGGGCCCGTGGCCCCTCCAGCATTCCGGCGAGAGTGTCCATGCCTCCAGCGTAGACGCCGGCGTATGCCGTCGAGCTTCTGAACCATGGATCGTCCAGGTCTGCGGCGCTTCACTTATGCCATGACCTTCAACGAGACGAACCAGAACCGGAACATCACCCTCGTCACCGGCGGCACCGGCAAGACCGGCCGCCGAGTGGTGGAGCGGCTCGCCGCCCGCGGCGTCGAGACCCGGGTCGGCTCCCGCTCCGGCGACGTGCCGTTCGACTGGCACGAGCCGGCCACCTGGGCCCCGGCCCTCGACGGCGTCGACGCGGCGTACCTCGTCTACTACCCGGACCTGGCCGCGCCCGAGGCGGCGCCCGCGATCCGCGCGTTCAGCGAGCTGGCGGCGCGGAGCGGGGTGCGGCGGCTGGTGCTGCTGTCGGGGCGCGGCGAGGAGCAGACGGAGCCGAGCGAAAAGGCCGTGCGCGAGTCGGGACTTCAGTGGACCATCATCAAGTGCTCATGGTTCATGCAGAACTTCAGCGAGGACTTCCTGCTGGAGCCGGTGCTCGCCGGCGAGCTGGTGCTGCCCGCCGGGCAGGTGCCGGAGCCCTTCGTGGACGCCGAGGACATCGCCGACGTGGCGGTGGCGGCGCTGACGGAGGACGGGCACGCGGGACAGACGTACGAGCTGACCGGCCCGCGGGCACTGACCTTCGGCGAGATCGCGGCCGAGCTGGCCGCGGCGACGGACCGCGAGGTCACGTACCGCCCGGTGTCCTCCGCGGACTACGGCACCTATCTGGGGCAGCACCTGCCGGCCGAGTACGTGCCGCTGTTCGTGGACCTGTTCGCCCGGGTCCTGGACGGGCGCAACGCCGAGCCGCAGGACGGCGTGCGGCGCGCGCTCGGGCGTGAGCCGCGGGACTTCGCGTCGTACGCCCGGGCGGCGGCCGCCGCCGGGGCCTGGAAGTAAGCCAGGGATCCACCGCCCACCGCCCATCACCTGCCACCCACCGCCACCACCCATCGCACCACCCACCGAACACAGGGGGAACATCATGCAGTTCAACGGCCGCGCTCTCGCGCTGACCACCGCCACCGTGCTGACCGGGCTCAGCGCCGGCCTCTACGCCGCCTTCGGGTACGCCGTGATGCCGGGCCTGGCGCAGGCGGACGACCGGACCTTCGTGGTGGCCATGCAGGAGATCAACCAGGCGATCCAGAACGGCTGGTTCATGATCATATTCGCCGGTTCGCTGCTGGCCCTGGTGTCCGCCGCCGTCCTGCACCGCGGCACCCGCACGCTGCCGTGGATCCTGGCGGCGCTGGTGCTGTACGTCGTGGTCCTGGCCACCACGATGGGCGTGAACGTCCCGCTCAACGACGATCTGGACACGGCCCGGGGCGGCTTCGCGAAGGCCCGCGCCGACTTCGAGGACGACTGGGTGACGTGGAACACGGTGCGCACGGTGGTGAACCTGGCCGTGTTCGGGCTGACGGCCTGGGCCCTGCGGCTGTCCGGCGCCGCTCAGCGCGGATCGCGGCCGGAGAGCGCGAGCGCGCGCTCGAACGCGGTGGCCCCGGCGGGCGGTTCGACCGGCTCCGCGAACCCGTCGTACTGACGGTAGATCTCGGCGTGCTCCTCGACGACGCGCAGGACGGCCTCCCCGGCCCGGTCCGACACGGTCAGCTGCTGGCCGGTCGACCGGGCCACGTCCCATCCGTGGACGGCCATCTCCTTGACGACGAGCGAGGCGATCTCCGCCGCCGGCATCGTCGTGAACCCCAGATCGATCTCGCCCTCCCACACCGCCGGATCGGCCCAGGCGCCCACGGCCTTGTCCAGCTGTGCGGCGTAGGCGTCCGCCCAGCCGGCGTCGGCGGTGAAGTCGCGTCCGGTCAGCTCCTCGGGGAGCTGCTCGCGCCGGGCGCGGTGCTCCAGGCCGTGCGAGGTGTACAGGACCCAGTGGTTGACCAGGGTCCGCACATCCCAGTCCGTACAGGGCGTCGGATCCGCCAGCTGGTCCTCCCGTACGCCGTGGGCGACGCGGGCGGCCTCGGCGGCGACTTCCTTCATGTGCTGGTGCGTCTCGTTCATGCGTCCCACGCTAGGATCCGGGCCCGCGTCCGTCTTGAACAAACGCGACAGGCCCGCGACCTGCGGAATACGCTGGCCGCGTGACCGAGTCCGACCACCCCCGCGGCGTCCTGCACCCCGACGAGCAGGCCCGCGTGGCGACCGTGCGGCAGCATCCGCCGGGGGCGCGGGCCGCCGCCTTCGTCGAGTTCTACTGGCATGTCGCCTGGCATGTGGCCGGCCCCGCCCCGTACGAGACGAAGGTCCTCTCCCACCCCAACGTCCACCTCGTCTTCGAGGAGCCCGAGCCCCTCGTCTACGGCGTGGACCGCGGGCTTTTCACCCGGCGGCTGGAGGGGGACGGGCAGGTGCTGGGGATCAAGTTCCGGCCGGGCGCGTTCCGCGCGTTCACGGACGGACCGGTGTCCGCCCTCGCGGACCGGCGGGTCCCGGCGGTGGAGTTCTTCGGCGCCGCGGTGGCCGGCGCGAGCCGGGAGATCCTCGCGCTGCGCGACGGCGCCGCCATGGCCCGGGCGGCGGAGGACTTCCTGCGCGGGCGGCTGCCGGACGACCCGGACCCCGCCGCCGTACAGGCCGATCAGGCGGTGCGGCTGGCGGCCGGGGACACCTCGCTCGTACGGGTGGACCAGCTCGCCGGGGCGACGGGGCTGTCCGTGCGCGGACTGCAGCGGCTGTTCGCCGAGTACGTGGGCGCGAGCCCGAAGTGGGTGCTGCGCCGGGCGCGGCTGCACGAGGCCGCGGCGCGGGCGGACGCCGGCGCCGGGGTGGACTGGGCGGGGCTGGCGGCCGACCTCGGCTACGCCGACCAGGCCCACTTCACCCGGGACTTCACGGCGGCGGTGGGGGTGGCTCCGACGCGGTACGCCGCGTGACCGGGCTCCCGGTGGAGGTGGCTGAGCGAGTCCGGCGAAGCCCGCCTCCGATCCGCACCCCCCTCTCACCCGACCACCCTGGTCCCGGGGGTCCGGGGGCGAAGCCCCCGCGAGTTCTCCGGCCGCGCACCCCGGCGGAGGCACTTTGCGGCGGTACGGGCCGTGTGTGCAAATGCCGCGCGTTAGGCTGCGGCTGACGCTTGCCCCGACGAACACGTAAGGGACACCGTGCGAGACATCGCCGTATTCAGTGGCAGCGCCCATCCCGAACTGGCCGCGGAGGTCTGTGCCCACCTCGGCGTCCCCCTCCTCCCCGTCCACGTCGACCGTTACGCGAACGACTGCCTCGGCGTCCAGCTGCAGGCCAACTGCCGCGGCCGCGACGTCTTCCTGATCCAGCCCCTGGTCCGTCCCGTGCAGGAGCACCTCGTCGAGCTGCTGCTGATGCTCGACGCGGCACGGGGCGCGTCCGCCGCGCGGATCACCGTCGTGCTCCCCCACTACTCCTACGCCCGCTCCGACAAGAAGGACGCCCCGCGGATCTCCATCGGGGGGCGGCTCGTGGCCGATCTGCTCGCCACGGCGGGCGCCGGGCGGGTGCTGGCGATGACGCTGCACTCGCCGCAGGTGCACGGGTTCTTCTCGGTGCCCGTGGACCATCTGCACGCGCTGCGGGAACTCGCCGCGCACTTCTCCCGCTACGACCTGTCCAACGCGGTGGCCGTCTCCCCGGACCTCGGCAACGCCAAGGAGGCCGCGCACTTCGCGCGGCTGCTCGGCATTCCCGTGGCGGCCGGGGCGAAGCAGCGGTTCGCGGACGACCGGGTGCAGATCAGCGCGGTCATCGGCGACGTGGCGGGCAAGGACGTCATCATCCTGGATGACGAGATCGCCAAGGGGTCGACGGTCGTGGAGTTGCTGCGGCTGCTGCGCGAGCAGGGCGCGGCGTCGGTGCGGGTGGCGTGCACGCACGGGCTGTTCTCCGGCGGGGCGTTGAAGCGGATCGGGGACCAGCCGGAGGTGCGGGAGATCGTGTGTACGAACACGGTGCCCGTACGGGACGAGGAGCGGACCGAGAAGCTCCACGTGCTGTCGATCGCCCCGGCGCTGGCGGAGGCCATACGGCGTATCCACAACGGGGAGTCGGTGAGCGCGCTCTTCGACGCGCAGGCGTAACCGTCGGGTCCGGCCGCCCGCTGCTCGTGAGCGGGCGGCCGGTGTCGTCTCAGGCCCGGCGGCCGAGGAATCCCAGAAGGCGCTCCCCCGCCGCCGCGTCGTGCGGCACCCGTACCGGGTCGGCGAAGCGGACCGGGCGGTCCAGCGGGTGGACGAAGTGCGGCGCCAGGTCGAGGAGTTCCTCCGCGAGGGGTGCGGGCAGCGGACGGTCCGCACCGCACGCGCGGGCGATGTCCCAGCCGTGGACGGCTATCTCGATCGCGCCCGTACCGGTCACGATCGCCGACGACAGCGGCAGCCCGCCCACGTCGATCACCTCGTGCTCCCCGTCGTCGCAGCTCCAGGCCGCGATCAGCCGCCGGCACAGATCGCGTACGGACCCGACGAGCCGCGCCGCGTCCGTGTCCGCGTCCGGACCCGGGGGCGGCGCTCCGGCGCCGCAGTCGACGGAGGCGGAGACGGAGACGGAGACATGACCGCAGTCGACCGCCTCGTTGAGCGCGGCCAGGGAGTCCTCCAGATGCACCAGCAGCAGCCGCAGATCCCACCGCTCGCACGGCGTGGCCCGGCCGAGCGCCTCGTCCGTCACGAGCGGCAGCACCCCGAGGGTGTAGCCGACCGCCCGTTCCAGCAGGCTGACCCCCGCGCGGACCTCCGTGGACGCGCCGTTCATCGCTCTGCGGGGAGCACGGCGGGCAGGCCGAACGCCTCGAACAGGCTCTTCTCGAAGAACGCCACGCAGTGCCGGACCTTGCCGTCGACGATGTCGAGGACCTGGATCTGGAACGGCTTGTGGTCGCCTGTCTCCGGGTCGATCATGTACAGGCCGAACGCGGGCTGCCCGTTGGCCATGGTCGGGATCATCCGCTGGTCGCCGGGGCCCTGCGCCGGGCACGACGTGTCGATCAGCTCGCCGATGGTCTCCGGGCCCTGGTACCAGCCGATGAACGGCGGCATCTCCCAGACCGCGTCCTCCGTGAACAGCTTCACGATCCCCGGCACGTCCTTGGCCTCGAACGCCGCCATCCACCGGTCGAGGAGCCGGCGCTGCTCGGGATCCTCGGGCTCCTGCACGGAGTCCTCCGTCAGCGCGGCCTTGCCCATGGCCGCGTGGGCGCGCTGCAGCGCGGAGTTGACCGCGGCGGTGCTCAGCTCCAGCTGCTCCGCCACCTCGGACGCCTTCCACTTCATGACGTCGCGCAGGATCAGCACGGCGCGCTGCTTGGGCGGCAGGTGCTGCAGGGCGGCGATGAACGCCAGGCGTACGGACTCCCGCGAGCCGACGACCGTCGCCGGGTCCACCGTGCCGCCGCCGTCGATCATCGTGTCCGGGAGCGGCTCCAGCCAGGGCACCTCGTCCTGGGTGATCAGTTCGTCGGCGGGGGACGAGGAGGGCGCGCCGAGCCCCGTGGGCAGCGGGCGCCGGCCGCGGCTCTCCAGGGCGGTGAGGCAGGCGCGGGTGGCGATCGTGTGCAGCCAGGTGCGCAGGCTGGAGCGGCCCTCGAACTTGTCGTAGGCGCGCCAGGCCCGCAGATACGTCTCCTGCACCAGGTCCTCGGCGTCGTGGACGGAGCCGAGCATGCGGTAGCAGTGAGCCAGCAGCTCCCTGCGGTAGGGGTCCGCGAGCTGCGGGAAGTCCTGCTCTGCCAGCTTCTCTGCCATCGATCTGCCTCTCGTCCCCGGCGGTCGTCACCGCCCTCATCCGTGTAGACCGCGCGCGTCGCGCCGACTCATCGGCTCGGCGCGGACTTTCTTCGGCCGGGGGTTCGTGTGCGTGACCGGCACGGAGCCGTGCGTACCCCCGGACGGGGCTCCGTGTGCACGACCAGACTGCCATCAGGGACCGACAACCGCAGGGCCCCGGCGCGGCCCGCGCGGGGAAGGGCCCCTAGGGCCTGTCTTCAAACTCCCGTCTGCGCCGCCCGCCGCCCGCACGACGGGAGGTAGTAGCCCCGGCCCGGG
>NZ_JBFAXR010000079.1:0-42240 GCF_040680895.1 Streptomyces sp. NPDC051940
CCCGCCCCGGCCGCGTCAAGACCCGGCTGACCCCCGCCTACTCCCCCGAGGAGGCCGCCGCCCTCGCCCGCGCCGCGCTCGCCGACACCCTGGCGGCGGGTCTCGCCGTACCGGCCCGGCGCCGGGTGCTGGTGCTGGACGGGTGCCCCGGCGACTGGCTGCCGCCCGGGTACGACGTCGTACCGCAGTGCGACGGCGCGCTGGACGTACGGCTGGCGGCGGCGTTCGCCGCGGCCGACGGGCCCGCGCTGCTCATCGGCATGGACACCCCGCAGGTTCGCCCCGAGCTGCTGGCCCCCGCGACCGGGCCCGGCGCCTGGGCGCGGGCGGACGCGTACTTCGGGCCGGCGCTCGACGGCGGCTTCTGGGCGCTGGGGCTGGCGGCGCCCGATCCCGCGCTGCTGCTCGGCGTGCCGATGTCCGTCTCCCACACCGGGGCCGTCCAGCGGCGGCGGCTGGCCGACGCGGGCCTGCGGATCGCCGATCTGGCCCCGCTGCGCGACGTGGACACCCCGCCGGACGTGCCGCTCGTCGCCGCGTCCGCCCCGCCGGAGGGCGCGTTCGCCGCCGCCGCACGCGAACTGGGCGCCGCGCGGCGCTCCGGGAGCCGGGTATGACGCCCGCGCCGGCCGACTCGGCGCCCTGGAGCGACACCGCGCAGCCGTACGCCGAGGCGCTGCGCACCGGACGCGGACCGCTGTTCCTGCGGCGCGCGGACGGCTGGCTGCTGCCGCTGGACGTGGAGCGCTGGTGCGGGCTGCCGGACGCCGCCGACTGGTCGGTGCTCAGCCGCTGCGCGGGCTCGGTCCTCGACATCGGCTGCGGGCCGGGACGGCTGGTCGCCGCGCTGGCCCAGCTGGGACGCCCGGCGCTGGGCATCGACGTGAGCGCCGTCGCGGTGGCCCGCACCCAGGCGACGGGCGCGAGTGCGCTGCGGCGGTCGGTCTTCGACCCGCTGCCGGGCGAGGGGCGTTGGGGGACGACGCTGCTGATGGACGGCAACATCGGCATCGGCGGCGACCCGGCCGCCCTGCTGGCGCGGGCGGCCGGACTGGTCGGACCGGGCGGGCGGTGTCTGGTCGAGGTGCTGTCGTACGACGTGGACGAGCGGGTGCGGGTGCACGTGTCGGACGGGTCGGGGGCCGACGCCCGGGGGCCGTCGTTCCCCTGGGCGCGGGTGGGGGCGGCCGCGCTGGTGCGGTACGCCGTCGAGGCCGGGTGGGTCAGTCCGGCGGGGTGGAGCTGGACGAGCGGGGCGCGGAGCTTCGTCGGGCTGCGGCGGGACGGCGGCTGAACGGCCGGTGGCGGAAGGGCCGGTGGCGGAAGGGCCGGCGCCCGGTCCTCCGTACCGCGAACACCACGGCCGACAGCGCGAACAGCGCCGCCGTGATCCACAGCCAGCGGGCCAGATAGACATCGATGTCGTGCAGCGTGGCCCGTTCGTAGTAGTCGCTCACCCGCAGCACCAGCGGGAAGAAGACGAGCAGCAGCAGCCCGGACAGCACCGCCGGCACCCGCACGTAGTTGACGCGTCCCGGCCCCAGCGCCTGCTGCGCGCCCCGGTCGAGGGCGGTGTACAGCGGCAGCAGGACCAGGTCGTGGAGCACCGCCGCGCCCACGAACCACAGCGCGACGGCGAACCAGTCGTCCTCCAGCAGCCGGACGCCCGCGTACCCGGTCAGGGCGAAGGACGCGAGCAGGAGTACGTACCTCACGCCGGCCTCCCGAGCGTCAGCCGTGCCACCCATTTCGTCTGGTGCACACCGGGGTTGTTCGGTACGACGACGCGCGCCGGATAGCCGTGGTCGGCGGAGAGCGGCGCGCCGTTCACGTTCAGCGCGAGCAGGGAGAGCGGATCGCGCACCTGGTTGGCGCGCAGGTACACGGCGCGGAAGGCGCCGGACCGCTGCAGGGACTCGACGAACATGTCGTCGGGTTCCGCGTCCACCAGCCGCGCCAGCTCCGCGAGCCGCACCCCGCTCCAGTCCTGGTCCCCGGTGGACCAGCCCTCGACGCAGTCGATGGCCAGCCGCGCGCGGGTCTGCGGCAGGGCGAGCAGCTCGTCCCGGCTCAGGCTCGCCTCGCGGCCGCCCGGGCCGAGGATCCGCAGCCGCCACCTCTCGCCGGTCTCCTCGGCGGTGATCCCGCGCAGGGAGGCGGGCTTGTTGACCTGGAAGCCGTTCTCTCCAGGCCCCGGATCGGCCCCGCCGCGCGGCGCGAGCAGGGCCGTGCGCCGCAGCGGGCCGCCGATGACCTGGCCGACGGTGAGGGCGAACAGGGTGAGCGATCCGGCGCCGACCAGGGCGACCGCACCGCGCCGGGAGATGGTGGGGGGAGCGGGGTTCCGCGCCTTCAGGTCCTCGCCCCCCTCGCCGTGCAGCCCCCGGCGCATCTTGGCGAAACGGGTGGTGACATGGACGACGAGCGCCGCGAAGAACACCCAGGCGCCGTAGAAGTGGAGCCGGTAGAAGCTGCCGGGGAAGAGGTACGCCAGCTGCGTGTCCAGCACACCGGTGGCGAACTGGAAGAGGGTGCTGCCGACGAGCAGGAGCAGCGAGACCCGGTCCAGCGCGTGCAGCACCGACTTCGCCGGCGGCCACTCGAACAGCTTCGGGATCACCGACCAGAGCTTGGCCAGCACCACCGGGACCAGCACGAAGCCGCCGATGACGTGCACCCCCTGGTTGACCTGGTAGAGCCAGGACGGGCCGGTCGGCCAGGGGAACAGCCAGAAGCCCAGCAGGCCCTTGTCGGGCGTGTGGTCGTTGCCCCCGCCGAGATCCGGGTTGTAGGCGGCGTACGACAGCAGCCCGGTGACGAACAGCAGCGGCATCCCCACCAGCAGGACCAGCCCCATCAGCGCGGTGAACCGGGGTCCGCGCAGCGGACTGCGCCAGAACTCCGGCCGGAACGGGCCCGGGGGCGGCCGCCTGGTGAGCACTGCGACACGCGCCGCGACCCGCGCCGCGACCCGCGACGCGGCATCCCTGACGGCTCCGGTGCGCGGCTTCGCTTCGTCCATGACTGCGACGGTAGGCCCGGGCGGCCCCCTCGCCGGCGGCGTGACACCTGACGAAAGCGTGACGTCAGCCCGGCGGCGCCGTCCCAGGTGATCCAGTCGGCCTAGTGTGGGCACGTGCTCACCGCAAACCGGACGAACCGGGCTGCCGTCCGGTCCGGCACCCGCGCCGACGTACTGACCGCGCTCGCCGGCCTCGCCCTCTTCGCGCTGGCCGCCGTCGTCGGCGCGGCCCTCATGGCCGGCGGGGACGGCGTACACCCGCTGCTGCTGGACTGGCCGCCGCTGCTCGCCCGGTGGTCCCCGCACACCGGGCCGGGCACCGCGGCCGCGGCGCTGGTCGGCTTCGCCGTGGTCGTCTACGGGCCCGCGCCGGCCGCGCGGCTGGGCTGGCGGGCGCTGCTGGCCGCGGTGTGGGCCGCGTCCCTGGCCTGGCTGTGGTCGCTGGCGCTGATCGACGGCTGGGACAGGGGTGTGGCCGGCCAGCTCACCACCGGCAGCGAGTATCTGAGCGACGGGCTCGGACGCTGGCAGGACGTGGGCGCCGCCCTGCGCACCTTCACCGACTACATCCCCTTCGACTCCGCCCCCGACAACTGGCCCGTCCACATCGCAGGACATCCGCCGGGCATGATGCTCACGCTCGTCGCCCTGGACCGGATCGGGCTCGGCGGCGGTCTGTGGGCGGTGGTGTTCGTGCTGACGGCGGCCGGGTCGGCGGCGGTCGCGGTGCTGGTGGCGCTGCGGGCGCTGGGCGCCGAGGCCCTCGCACGGCGGGCGGCGCCCTTCGTGGTCCTCGCGCCGTGGGCGGTGTGGGCGGGCGTCTCGGCGGACGGCTACTTCGCGGCCGCCGGGGCCTGGGCGCTGGCGCTGCTCGCCCTCGCCGCGGGGCGGGCGGTGCGGTGGCCGTGGCTCGCGGGGCTGGGGGCGGGGCTGCTGCTGGGGTGGTGCCTGTACCTGTCGTACGGGCTGGCGCTGCTGGCCCTGCCCGCGCTCGGGGTGCTGTGGGCGGCGGGGACGCTGCGGCCGGTGGGGTGGGTGCTCGCGGGGGCGGCCGTGGTCGTGGCGGGTTTCACGGCGGGCGGGTTCTGGTGGGTGGAGGGCTACCGGGTGCTGCACGAGCGGTACTACGCGGGGGCGGCGGGCTACCGCCCGTACGGCTACTTCGTGTGGGCCAACCTCGCGTGCGTGGTGGCCAGTGCGGGGCTCGCCTCGCTCGCGGGCGTGCGGCGGGCGGTGGTCGCCGTCGTACGGGCGGGGGCGGGCGGTCTGCGCCGGCCCCCGGACGCGGTGGTCGCGGTGGTGCTCTCCGCCGTACTCGCGATCCTGGTCGCCGATCTGTCCGGGATGAGCAAGGCGGAGACGGAGCGCATCTGGCTGCCGTTCACGCTGTGGCTGCTGCCGGCGTGCGCGCTGCTGCCGCGCGCGGGGTCGCGGTGGTGGCTGGCGGTGCAGGGCGTGGTCGCGTTCACCGTCAACAGCCTGTGGATCACCGGGTGGTGATCCACAGGCTGTCGGACGCGGGGCGGCGGGGCTACAGCTTGAGCCAGCTGCCGCTGAGCGCGATCTCCTTCAGCTGGTCGATGGTCAGCGGCATGTCGTCACGGGTGGCGTCCTTGTACACCGCGTCGGTGTTGGACATCGCCAGGACGATACGGCGGCCGTCCGGGTGCAGGACGTCCACGACCCAGCGCTGCACGCCGTCGCCGCCCTTCTCGGCGGGACCCTGCTCGATCAGGACCTTGGTGCCGTCGTCGAGGACCTGGGCGTCCGCGTAGCGGTCCTTGCCGCCGTCCGTGGGGTGCTCCTCGTCCTTGCCCGCGGTCGACTTCTCGATCTGCTGGACGTTGATCTCGACGAGGGAGACGCCGTGGCCGTCGTCGAGCTTGATGGGGACATAGCCCGGCTGGCCCTGGCCCGCCCGGATGATGTTCATGCCCTCCGGGAGCAGCGGGACGAACGCCTTGAGCATCGCGGACTGCCGGACGCCCGTCTCCTCCTCGGTCACCGCGCCCGGCTTGCCGGCCGTGTCCGTCTGCCCGGCCTGCACGTCCGCGATCACCGAGTCCCAGGCGCTGGACAGGGCCAGGGTCTTGAGCTGGGAGAGGGTCAGCGAGGGTTCGTCGCGGGTGTTCTCGGCGCCCTTCTCCTCAGGCGAGTTGTACGCCGAGATCATCACGTTCGCCCCGTCCTTGGTGATGAGGTTGGCGTACCAGACCCGGGGGCCGGGGCGCTGGTCCGGATATTCGTAGCCCTTGAAGAGCATGAGGTCGCCGCCGGGCACCTTGCTGACGTCGCAGGAGTCGAACCTGTTCAGCGCCTTGTCGGGGCACTGCATCTCGCCCGGCCCGCCGGCGGCGCCGATGCTGAAGGAGACCATCGCCTTGCCGCCGCCGTCGTCGTACACCAGGTTCGCAAACGGGGCTCCGGCGAGGCCCTGTTCGTCCGTCTCCGTGCCGCGCGAGAACGGCGCCGTGACCTCGACGTCGGCCCCGAGCTTGTCCACCGAGCGGAGCTGCGCCGTGGCCAGGGCCACGAACTTCTCCGCGCTGATCGTGTTGCCCTGAACCGGGTTGTCCCCGGTGCTGGGCGTGGTCTTGGTCTTGCTCCCGCCGGACGGCTTGCCGCCCGCCGCGGGGGACGCGGTACCGCCGTCCGCGCCGCCGAGCAGCAGCTGGGTGGTCATCCCCACCCCGCCGACCGCGAGGGCCGCGACCACGGCGATCCCCGCATTGCGGCGCCGGCGCAGCTGCTTGCCGCGCTTGAGGCCCCGGCCCACCAGGTCGGGCGGTGCCTGGCCGGGCACCACCTGCGTCACTGTCTGCCGGAGGCCGGCCGCGAACTCGTCTTCCAGTTCCGACTGGGACATGGCTGGTCTCACTTCCACTTCTGGTCTCGGGTCCGGGCGCGCTCAACAAGGCCCGGGGGCTGGGTCTTCGGCCGTCAGGCCGCGTACTCCGCGAGGTTCCCGCCGAGTGAGGAGCGCAGCTTCTCCAGCGCTCGCACACACCGGGTGCGGACCGCGTTCTCGCTCACCTGCATCGCTCCGGCCGTCTCCGCGACGCTCCGGTCCTCCCAGTACCGCAGCACGAGCACCGCGCGGTCCTTGGGCGCGAGCCCGGCGAGCGCACCGAGCAGGGTGATCCGGAGCGAGGGGTCGCCCGCCCGGGCCTCCGGCAGATCGGGGAACTCCCCCGTCGGCCGCTCCGTGCTGCTGCGCCGCCGCTGCTGGGTGAGGAAGGTGCGTACCAGCACGGTCTGCGCGTAGCCGGCGGGGTTGTCGACCCCGCGGCTGATCTTTCGCCAGTTGACGAACATCCGGCCCAGCGTCTCCTGGACCAGGTCCTCCGCCCGGTGGGTGTCGCCTCCGGTGAGCAGACAGGCAGATCTGTAGAGCTGCCCGGCGCGTGCCGACGCGAACTCCAGATACTCCTGTTCCTGTGCCGCCCCCATCAATGCTCCCCTCTGTCGCCGCTCTATCCCGTTGACGCGACGGGTGCGCGGTTGCGTTACAGCGGGGAGGGGATTCTTTCCGACGGCGTACGAAGCCGCGTCACCGGCGGCCCGGGCCGGTGAAGACCGAGGGGCCTGCTACTGCCCCCGCACCACCAGCGCGGCCAGCAGCTTCTCCGTGGCGGCCGCGACCTCCTCGACGGCCTCGTCGAAGGCGTCCGCGTTGTGCGCGGCGGGTCGGCGGAAGCCCGAGATCTTCCGCACGTACTGCAGCGCGGCCGCCCGCATGTCGTCCTCGGTGACGGACTCCTCGAACGGGGGGCGCAGGGTCTTGATACTCCGGCACATGTCTACGACGGTACTGGGCGCCTGTGACATCCGCGTCCGGTCTGTCTGCGGGTGACCGACCGGACGCGGGCGGTCAGGACCGCAGCGTGTACATCAGGTGCGCGTTGTCCCCGTGCAGCACCGTCTCGCCCCGCTTGAAGCCCATCTTCTCCAGCAGCCGGCACGAGCCGGTGTTCCCCGCGTACGGATCGGCGTACAGCGGCCGTGTCTGCTCCAGCAGCAGGAACTGCCGCAGCACCTTCGTGCCGATGCCGCGCCCCCAGAACTCGCGGCCGAAGACATAGCCGATGAACCGCCGCTCGCCCTCCCACCAGGCGACCGCGCCGCCCGCGACCGCCCCGTCGACCAGCGCCGTCTGCACGAAGACCGCGGGGTCGCCCAGGATCCTCGTCCGCCAGTGCGTCATGAACTGCTCGCGCCCGCGCGGCTGGAACTTCGACCGCCGCACGTTCTCCGGGTCGTGCTCGTGCGCGTAGAAGAACTCCAGATCCGCCTCCTCGACGTCCCGCAGCCGAACCGTCTCCTGCACCCGCAGCGCCTCGTTTCCCATGTCCCGCAGCTTGCCACCCGGCACTGACAATTCCGTCTCCTGTTAGCGTCCGGTACATGAAGGCCGTGGTGTTCGACATGGATGGGACGCTCGTCGACACGATGCCGCTGGTGCTCAGCACCTACGCGGCGACGCTGCGCGGACTCGGCGGGCCCGAGGTCACCCGGGAGCAGATCCAGGGCGCGTTCCGGCTGGGTACCGCCCCCGCGGTGCTGGCCCACTTCCTGGGCCGAGCGATCACGCCGGAGGAGCTGGAGCGGCACCGGGCGGAGTTCCGGTCGCGGGCGACGGCGGTCGAGCCCTTCCCCGGCGTCGTCGCCATGCTGGACACCCTGCGGGCGGGCGGTCTGCCGCTCGCCGTCTACACCGGCGCGTCCCGGGTCGGCGCGCGGCGGTCGCTGGGGATGACCGGCCTCGACGCGTACTTCCCCGTGGTCGTCACCGGTGACGACGTCCCCCGCCAGAAGCCCGCCGCCGACGGACTGCACCAGGCGTGCGCCGCCCTCGGCGTCCCCGCGGAACGCACGGCGTACGTCGGGGACACGGTCGCCGACCTCGACTGTGCCACCGCCGCGGGCGCCCGCCCGGTGCACGCCGCATGGGACGCGGAGGTGCCGCACGTCCCCGGGCACGCGCGCGCGGGGCATCCGCGCGAGGTGCCGGGGCTGGTCGCTAGCGGCGGCTCCGGGCGGCCGTGAGGGCGTCGTCCGCCGCGCCGAGCAGGGCCTCGGCGCCCGCCGTGTCGAAGTAGCTGGTCAGCGACTCGTAGCAGCCGGCCGTAACGCCGTCCGCGTCCGCGACGTAGCCGAAGTAGCCGTCCGTATAGCCGATCACGCGGGTGTGCGGGTCGCCGCCGCGCAGCCGCAGGCCCAGGGACGCGAACAGCTCGACCGGGAGGTGGAGCCAGGACGGCCCGCCCGCGAGCGTCACCACGCCGACCGGGAGCGTCAGTTCGGCGGGGAGGGCGGCGGCGCGCAGCCGCTCGACGGTCTCGGCGCCCTCCAGCGTCGTACGTGCCAGGCGCGCCCCGGGGGAGTCGGCGTCCGCGACGGCGGCCAGGTCGGTACGGGCCCGGGCCACCGTCCGCGCGGCCTCGGCCGGTTCGGGGAGGCGGCGTACGGGGACGGCGGCCGTCGAGCGGCGCAGCGCGGGGACGGCGTCCGGCAGCGGGCGGGCGGCGCGCAGCGCGTGCAGCACGGGGGCGGCGAGCAGTCCGCCGATCCGGTCCAGCTCGGCGGCGTCGCGCCCGCGGCGGACGAAGCGGGGGCTGGCGTCGCCCGCCGCGCCCTGGAGGAACGCGACGTGACAGCCGCCGAGCGCCGCGGCGAGCGCCCGGCGGGCGGCGCCGGGCCAGTCGGCGGAGTAGCGGAGGTTGTCGGGGCCGAGGACGGTGGGGTGGCTGGCGTGGTCGAGGAGGAGGGCGAGGGGGCGGTCGGGGGTGGGTGCTTCGGCCGCGTCGGGGGCGGGTGCCTGTGCCGGGTCGGGGGCGGGTCCCTCCGCCGCGTCGGAGGCCGGTCCCTCCGCCGCGTACACCGCCAGCACGCCGGTGGTGGTGTCGTGCGGGCCGTCCGCCCGGTGCCGGTTCGCGCCCACGCCGGGGGCGTCGACGACCGTCCACGTCAGCCGCGCCGGGACGCGGGCCGCGGGCAGCGCGGCTGCCGCGTACGCCACGGCGTCCGCCAGCGCTGTCTCCAGCTCCGGCTCCCGCACCCCGGGGACGCTGGGGGAGATCTCGCCCGCCCAGCCCACCGGCGCGGCGTGCGTGTGCGAGGCGCACACCAGGACCCGCTCGGCGGGGATCGCGGCGGCGCGGGCCGCGGCCACCGCCAGGCGGGCGGCCAGCCCGGTGTCGACGGCGACCGCGTCCACGGTGAGCCACAGCACCCCCGGGTCCGCGTCGCCGGACAGCCAGACGAGCGTGGCCCGCAGGGGGTCGGCCGTGCCGGTCGCGGGCCCGGTCCGCGCGACGTAACCGCCCAGCAGATGCCCGGGCGGGGGCGTGATGTCGGCCGTCACGGCCGCCGCGTACAGGGTCATGTGCCCGGCCTCTCGTCGGTCGTCGTCCCGAGCGCCGCCGCCAGCCGCCCGGTCATCGCCATCGGGTCCGTGATCGCCTGCCCCACGACCACCGCGTACGCCCCCGCCTCGCGCGCCCGGCGTACGTCGTCGGGGGTGCGGTAGCGGCCCTCGGCGATCACGGGGCGGCCGGTGGTCGCGGCGAGGCGGCCGACCAGCTCCAGGTCGGGTCCGTCGGGGGCGGGGCCGCCGCCGGTGTAGCCGGAGAGCGTGGTGGCCACGTAGTCGGCGCCGGCGCCGGCGGCGGCCCGGCCGGCCGCGAGGGAGTCGACGTCCGCGACGACGGGGACGCCGAGTTCGCTCCGGATCCGGCGGATGAGGCCGGCGGGCGTGACGCCGCCAGGCCGGGGCCGGTCCGTCGCGTCGAGGGCGACGAGGGTCGCCCCGGCTCGTACGACCTCGGCGGCGGTCTCGAAGGTGGGCGTGATGAACACCCCTGACGGATCGCCCTGTTTGCGCAGCCCGACGAGAGGCAGCGCGGTCTCCGCCCGGATGGCGCGGATGTCGGCGGCCCCCTCGGCCCGGATCGCGGCGGCCCCGCCCGCGGCGGCGGCGCGGGCCATCAGCGCCATGGGTCCGGGACCGTGCAGGGGGTGTCCGGGGCGGGCCTGGCAGGAGACGATCAGCGCGTGCGGGGGCAGGAGGCCGGCGGGGGGAACGGTCATCAGCGCCCCCTCCCGTATACCTGCACCGCGTTCTCGTACGGCCCGAGCGGACCCGAGGCGAGCCGTGCCGCGCCGGCCAGCGGCGGGCCCGCCGCCGGGAGGAGCCGGGCCTGCGGGGCGCGTACGGCGACGGCGGCGCGCAGCGGGGCGAGCAGCTGCTCCCCCGCCCGGAACAGCCCGCCGGTGTACGCCACGGGGACCTCGCCGGCCGGCAGGGTGCGTACGGCGATGGTGATCGTGTGCGCGAGCTGGTCGACCGCCCAGTCGACGATCGACCGGGCCACGGCGTCCCCCTCGGCGGCGACGGCGAAGACGTGCGGGGTCAGCGCGGCGACCTCGGCCACGGCCGCGGGCGAGGTGTAGAGGCCGGCGAGGTCCGGGACCTCGAGCTTGGTGGCCGGACCGCGGCCGTCGGCGGCCCGGACGGCCGCGGCCACGGCGGCGCGGCCGATGGAGAAGCAGCCGCCGTCGTCCCCGAAGAGGTACCCGGCGCCGTCCACCACGTGCGACACGCGGTCCCCCAGCGCGAACGCGATCATCCCCGTCCCGGCGGCGACGACCACCCCGTACCCCCCGGGCAGCGCCCCGGCGTGCGCGGTGACGCAGTCGCCGGACAGCCGCAACTCCCGCACCCCCAGCAGCTCGACGACCGCCGCGGCCAGCTCGTCGCGCAGCACGGGATCCCCGGGCATCCCGGTGAGCCCGAGACAGGCGGTCTCGAACGGCCCGCCCACCCCCGCGTCCCCGAGTGCCTCCCGGATCAGCCCGAGATTGACCCCGACGGGATCCCCACCGTGCACGAACCCCCGCCCACACCCGCTACGGCCGTCGGAGGTGACCAGCCGAGTCCCCGACTGCCCACCGTCGATCCCGATCCAGGACGTCACGCCGCCTCCCGCCAGATCCGTAGATCCACCTTGGCCGAGCGACGTGAGGCCCGTAAAGGGGCGGGAGCGGGCCGTGTGCGATCAGTGCTACGGCCCCTCCGCCATCCCGCTCACCCGGGCGATCGCCGCGACCTCCCGTCTGTCCGCCTCCCGCTGTGCGGCCCGGGCCGCCCGCGTCGACCAGAACTTCCGGTCCAGGTCGACCACTTCCCAGACGCCGTCGGCCGGCAGCAGGCCCGCCACCGCGCCGTACACCTCGAACAGCTCCTCGTCCATGCCGCGATTGTCCCGGCCGGCACTGACAATTCCGCCGCGACGCGTGGCCCGTCACCCGGCCGAACGACATCAGCGCAGGCCGGCGGCCCGTGCCGCGTCGCGCAGGACGGCCCGCAGCATCGCGGGGGTGAGGCGGCCGGTGAAGGTGTTCTGCTGGCTGACGTGGTAGCACCCGAACAGGTGAAGGTCCGGGCCCTCGGCCGCCGGGAGCACCGTGTGCGCCCCGTGGCCGAACACCGGCCGCGGGCGCGGGATCTCCCAGCCCGCCTCCGCCAGTGCCGGGAGCGCCGCCTGCCAGCCGAACGCGCCGAGCACCACCGCCGCCCGCAGCGTGGGCCGCAGCAGCCGCAGTTCGCCGGTCAGCCAGGCACGGCAGGTGTCGCGCTCCTGCGGGGTGGGCCTGTTGGCCGGCGGGGCGCAGTGCACGGGCGCGGTGATCCGTACGCCGTACAGCTCCAGCCCGTCGCCCCGGTGCGTCGAGGTGGGCTGCGAGGCCAGGCCCTCCGCGTGCAGCGCGGCGTACAGCACGTCCCCCGAGCGGTCGCCGGTGAACATCCGCCCGGTCCGGTTCGCCCCGTGCGCCGCCGGCGCCAGGCCGATGATCGCGAGCGCCGCGTCCGGCGGACCGAAGCCCGGGACGGGGCGGCCCCAGTAGTCCCAGTCGGCGTACGCGCGGCGCTTCACGCGGGCCGTCTCCTCCCGCCAGGCGACCAGGCGCGGGCACGCGCGGCAGTGCGTGAGGCGTTCGTCGAGCACGGCGAGGCTGCGGGCGGTACGGGCGCGCTGCTCCGGGGAGGCCATGCACCGATCATGGCCCAGCCGCGGGTTCCCTACGATGGCTGTCATGACGATGACAGTGCAGGAGCTGACGTACTACCCGGTCAAGGGCTGCCGCGGCGTACGGGTCGAGACGGCGGAGCTGGGCGTGGCGGGGCTGGCCCACGACCGGACGTTCATGGTCGTGGACGCCGCCGACGACTCCTTCCGCAGCCAGCGCCGGCTGCCCGCGATGGCCGCCGTCACCGCCGAGGTGCTGGACGACGGCGCCGCGCTGCGGCTGTCCGCTCCCGGCGCGGGATCCGTGACGGTCCCCGTGGCGTACGACGGACAGCGGCGCGAGGTGACCCTCTTCAAGCGCGCCATGGGCGAGGCGGTCGACCAGGGCGACGAGGCCGCGGAGTGGTTCTCGCAGGCGCTGGGCGCGAAGTCCCGGCTGGTGCGGGTGCGGCCCGGCTTCGACCGCGACGGCTGGGGCGAGACCCCCGGCAAGGTCAACTTCGGCGACGCGCACGCCCTCCTCGTCACCACGACCGCGTCCCTCGCCCACCTCAACGCGCGGATCGCCGAGCGCGGCGACGCGGCCCCCGTCCCCATGGACCGCTTCCGCCCGAACATCGTCCTCACCGGCTCCGCCGAACCGCACGTCGAGGACCGGATCCGGCGGCTGACGGTCGGCGGCACGGAGCTGGCGTACGCGGTCATCGCGGTCCGCTGCAGCGTCCCCCTCGTCGACCAGGCCACCGGCCGCCGCGCCGGCCCCGAGCCGGTCCGCACCCTGGCCACCTACCGCCGCGAGCCGGCGTACGACAACGGCGTCAGCTTCGGCATGAAGGCCGCCGTCCTGCGCGGCGGCCGGATCGCGGTGGGTGACGCGGCCGAGGTCACGGCGTGGGGCGAGTCGGAGTCGGGGCTGGCGGAGAAGCCGGCGTACGCCCGGAACGGTTCGTAACAGGCCGGGTCCTGCCGGAACTTCAGCCCTGCAGGAACTTCAGCACCAGCGGCGTCGCCTCCTGCGCGAACTCCTCGAAGTACGCGTGCCGCGCGCCCTCGACCAGCCGCAGCCGCGCGCCGGGGATCCGCCCGGCGAGCAGCGGCGCGTTGGCCGTCGGGTTGAACTCGTCGTCCGTGCCGTGCACCACCAGCGTCTCGGCCGTGATGAGCGGCAGCGCGTCCCAGGCGTCGTGCCGGCCGCTGGCCAGCAGATGCCGGCGCCGCGCGTACGGCTCCATCGTGGGGTCGCCGAGGGTGCGGAAGTGGTGGCCGGGGTGTTCCGCCAGCCAGCGCGGGGTGTACATCAGCTCCTTGAGCGCCCGCATGGCCGCCGTCTGGTCCCGCTGGACGAGCGACTGCCGCACCTCGTTGCTCCGCTCCACGCCGTGCGGCGCGCCCGGCGAGGTGCAGCCCAGCACCAGCCGCCCGACCCGCTCCGGATGGTCGGCGGCCAGCCACTGGGCGACGCGGCCGCCCATCGACGTGCCGTAGACGTGGGCGCGGCCGATGCCGGCCTGGTCCAGCACCGCCACCGCGTCGGCGGCGAAGCCGCGCGTGCTGTACGAGTCGGTGTCGGGGCGGTCGCTGCGGCCGGTGCCCCGCCAGTCGAGGACGACCGTGGTGAACCCGTCGTCGAACTCCTCGCGGACGGCGTCCCACCAGTGCAGGTTGTTCGCCTGGCCGGCGAGCAGGAGCAGCGGCTCGCCGTGGCCGTGGACCTCGTAGTGCAGTCGTACGCCGTCGGCGCTCGTCGCGAAGGGCACGCGGGGACCCCTATCGTGCCGTCGTCGTGGCCGGTGCGGCGCTCGGGGACCCCGGCAGCAGCCGGTCCCGTACGGTCCGCCAGCTCTCCGCGTCCGCCGCCGCCAGCAGCCCGGTGCGGTCGTCGGCCGGTCCGTACACGCTGCCGTCGGGCCGGCGTACGACGCCGCCGGCCTCCGCCAGCAGCAGGGCGCCGGGAGCGTGGTCCCAGGGCAGCGTGCGGTGGAAGAGGACGAAGTCGCGCTCGCCCTCCGCCAGCCGCGGGTAGTCGAAGCCGGCGCACTTGCTGCCCGCGCCGAGCTCCGCGAAGTGCGGCGCGGCCGCCTCGACGTGCGCGCGGGTGTCCGGGTCGAGGAAGCGGGTGAGGGCGTCGCCGCGCAGCTTCTCCGCCGCGCCGGGCGCGCGACGCAGGCGCACGCCGTCGCACCAGGCCCCGGCACCGCGTTCGGCGGTGTACGCGCGGCCGGTGGCGGGCTGCACGATCCAGGCGGCGACGGTCTCGCCGTGCCGTACGAGGGCGGCCATCACGGCGTGCTCCGGGCTGCCGGCCACGAAGTTGGCGGTGCCGTCGAGCGGGTCGACGAGCCAGGCGGCGTCCGCCTCGCGCAGCGCCCGTACGAGGGAGGGGTCGGCGGCCGCGGCCTCCTCGCCGACGACGGGCGCGTCGAGCAGGGCGCGCAGCCGGCGGCCGATCAGCTCCTCGGCCTCCCGGTCGGCGACGGTGACGACCTCGCCGGGCGCCTTCTCGTCCACGTCACCCGCGGCCAGGGCCCGGAAGCGCGGGGTGACGGCGGCGTCCGCGGCTTCGCGGAGGATGTCGGTCACGTCGTCCAGATGCATGCGGCCAGGCTATCCGGGGTGTGTTTCCGGCTCAGGTCGAGCCCCGGTCGCCTCTGGCCATGGGCGGGGCCGGGCGTTACGGTCCCGGGCATGGATCTCCGGCTGGACGATGGACGACGACTGCGGGTGTACGACACGGGCGGCGGCCCGCTGACCGTCTTCTGGCATCACGGCACGCCGAACACCGGCCTGCCCCCGGAGCCCCTGTTCCGCGAGGGCGTGCGCTGGGTGTCGTACGACCGTCCCGGTTACGGCGGCTCGACACCGCGTCCGGGACGGGACATCGCCTCGGCCGCCGCCGACACCGCCGCCGTGGCCGAGGCCCTGGGGCTGGAGCGCTTCGCGGTGATGGGGCACTCCGGGGGCGGGCCGCACGCCCTGGCCTGCGCGGCACTGCTGCCGGAGCTGGTGGCGGCGGCGGTGAGCGTGTCGGGGGGTGCGCCGTACGGGGCCCGGGGGCTGGACTGGTTCGGCGGGATGGCTCCGTCGATCGAGGGGTCGCTGCGGGCGGCGGTGGCGGGGCGCGCGGCGAAGGAGGCGCACGAGGCGACGGCCGCGTACGAGCCGGGGATGTTCACGCCGGAGGACCACGCGGCGCTGGCGGGGACGTGGTCGTGGTTCGAGAAGGTGGTGCGCCCGGCCGTGGAGTCGGGCCCGGGCCCGGTGGTCGACGACGATCTGGCGTTCGTGTCGCCCTGGGGCTTCGACCCGGCGGGGGTGAAGGCGCCGGTGCTGCTGGTGCACGGCGACGCGGACTGCGTGATCCCGTCGGCGCACGCCGAGTGGCTCGCGGCCCGCGTCCCCGGGGCGGAGCTGCGGCTGCACCCCGGGGAGGGGCACATCTCCGTCCTGGAACACGGGGCGGGTGCGCTGGACTGGGCCGTGGAGCGGCTGACGGCGGCCGGGTAGGGCGGCCGGCCGCCGCTGCGGGGCTGCCGCTCCGGCTCAGGCGCGAGCCGTCACGTACACGCCCCGTCCCGGCTCCCCCTCACCGCGCACCACGACGGCCGTCACGTGTCCCACGGCGTCCTCGTCGACCGTCCCGGGCGCGATCCGCCGGTGGACGCGCAGCGTCGGGCCCCCGGGCTCCACGGTCACCTCGGTCCCGGTGGGACCGTCCACGGCGCGGAAGTCCGCCACGGGGGCGCCGGCCGCCAGCTTCCCGTGCACGGAGGGGTCCAGCTCGCCGTCCAGGTGCTGCGAGTGCGCGGGCGCCTCGCCCCGCATGAAGGCGACGAGCTGGGCCACCGCCACCGGGTCGCGCACCGCGTCGTACACCCACCGCTTGCCGAGCACCCCGTGCTCGGACGTGCCGATCAGCGCGTCGTCCGCGCCGTCGAGCGGCGCTCCGCGATAGCTCATCGGGACGAGGTAGTGCCCGTCCCCGCTCCCGACGACCATGAACTCGATCCCGACCTCCCCCTCGGGGTCCTCCAGCCGGAACCCGCCGGCGCGCCGCAGCCCGGAGCCGTCCCCCTCGTGCCAGGGCTGCCGGGGCAGCCACGCGGCGAGCAGCTCCAACTTGGTCGGCGTGACGGTGGTGTTGTGGATCCTGGCCATACGAGCGTCCTCCCGCGAACCAACGACGACCCGCCCACCCTCTCACCCGCCACCGACACCGCTCACCGGACCCGGCCCGCGGGGCGCGCCGGCGCACGGGCGGCCGTTCGCACGCGAACGCACGCTCGATGGAGTGAAGTCATCCGGTTTAGGAGATTTCTTCATAAGTCTTCCCGATGTCCTCCTATTCTGCGCACCATTGCGCCCGCGCGACATCCGGCAGTCGGCGACGGGGGGCAAGCCGAGTGCCAGTTACACGGGGGTGTACGCGTGCCGCTGCCCTCACCAGTGCTTCCGCCCGGCATCCGCCGGACCCCCCACCGGACGCCCGGCAGAAAGGCACGACGTGAAGATCGCGTTCCTGCTGCACGACGTCTACGGCATCGGCGGGACCAACCGCACCACGCTCAACCTCGCCGCGGCGCTCGCCGACCGCCACCAGGTGGAGATCGTCTCGATGCGCCGGCACCGCCGCGACCCGTACTTCGCCCTCGACCCGAGGGTGTCACTGGTGAACCTGGTGGACGCCCGTAAGGACAGCGCCGACGCGCGCGACCCGCGCTCCGCCGAGCCGTCGACGGCGTTCCCGTCCGCGGAGATCCGCCACCACCAGTACAGCCGCCTCGCCGACGCCCGCGTGGAGGCGTATCTGCGCGGCAGCGACGCCGACGTCCTCATCGGCACCCGCCCCGGCGCGAACGCGTACCTGGCCCGCTTCGCCTCCCCGACGGCGCTGCGCATCGGCCAGGAGCACCTCAGCCACGACGCCCACAGCCCGCGGCTGCGCGGACAACTGGCCCCGCTCTACCGCCGGCTGGACGCCCTGGTCACCACGACGGAGGCCGACGCGCGCGTCTACCGCCGCAGGATGCCGCTGCCGGGCGTCGAGGTCCTCGCCGTACCGAACAGCGTGCCGAAGCCGGACGCCGCCCCGTCGCCCGGCACGGAGAAGGTGATCGCCGCGGCGGGCCGGCTGGCCCGGGGCAAGCGGTACGACGTGCTCGTCGACGCCTTCGCCCAGGTGGCGTCCCGGCACCCGGACTGGTCCCTGCGGATCTACGGCACCGGCCCCGAACGCGCCGCGCTGCAGGCCCGGATCGACGGCCTCGGGCTCACGGACTCGGCCCGGCTGATGGGCGTGGCCACCCCGATCGAGCCGGAGTTCGCGAAGGCGTCGGTCGTCGCCGTCTCGTCCGAGGCGGAGTCGTTCGGGATGACGATCGTGGAGGCGATGAGCTGCGGCGTACCGGTGGTGAGCGCCGACTGCCCGCTGGGGCCCGGCGAGATCATCGACGACGGCGTGGACGGCCGCCTCTTCCCGGTCGGCGACGCGACGGCGCTGGCGGCCGCCCTGACCGCCCTCATCGAGGACGAGCCGTCCCGCCACGCCATGGCGGCGGCCGCCCTGCGCAAGGCCGCGCGCTTCACCCCGGAGACGATCGTCCCGCGCTACGACGACCTCTTCGCCCGCCTCGCCGCCACCCGCGCGGAACGCGCCCGCGCCCGCGGCCGGGGTGCCGCGGCCGCCTGGGTGCGGGAGTCCTCCGTACGCCTGCGGTCGGGGGCGCGCCGCACGGCAGGGCGGGTGGTGCGCGGAGTTCGCGGGCCGGCGGGGTAATTCGGTGGCGTGGCCGGGCGGTTCACGGTTAGCGTGCAGCCGCACCTGTCACCCGGAGAAGGACGTGCCGTTGTACACCGTGTGAGACACCCCGAGCGCTGATCCGTCGCGTACCGCACTGCTGCGGCGCGGCTGATCCGTCGCGCGTCGCGCTGCCGCGACGCGCCCCTTCTCGCTGCGGTCATCTCACCGGAACTGGTGCATCTCTGTGTCATCCACCTGGGCCGTCGTGCCCTCCTCCCTGCCTGCCGTCATCCGCCGCTGCTACACCTGCCCCTCCGGGCGCTACCGGCCGAGCGGACGGTTCCGTGTCAACGCCAACCACAAGCTGCTGGACGTCTGGCTGCTCGCCCTCTGCGCGGAGTGCGGGGAGACCGTCAAGTTCACGGTGATGGAGCGCACGTCGGTGCGCCGCATCCCCCCGGACCTGCTGACGCGCCTGCACGACAACGACCTCGCCCTCACCGCCGAGCTCCTCCTCGACCCGGCCCTGCGGCACCGGAACAACATCGCCCTGGACTGGACGGGGGCCTGGCGCCTGGACGCGGACCCCGCGGCCCGGGACGCCTCGCGGGACGAAGCGGTGGAGGTCACCGTCCGCAACACGGCACGGATCCCGGTCCGCCCCGTACGCCTGATCGCCGAGGGTCTGGGCCTGACCCGGACCCGCGTCGAAACCATGCTGGACGAGGGCCGGATCGTCTCGGCGGACCGCCTGCGGGGGAAGCTGACAGGGGAGTTCTCCTTCACGGTCAAGCGGTGACCCCGGCCGTGACCGCAGGCTCGGCCACCGCCTTGAGGGTGAGGACCATGGTCAGCCCGCCGCCGGGGGTGTCCTCGGCCGTCAGGCTGCCGCCGATCGCCTCGGCGAAGCCCCGGGCCACGGCGAGGCCGAGGCCCACGCCGGCACCGCGCGGGGCGTCGCCGTACCGCTGGAAGGGTTCGAAGATCGTGTCCTTGGCGGCGTCGGGGACGCCGGGGCCGCGGTCGATGACGCGCAGCTCCACCCGGTCTCCCAGGGCGCTCGCCTTGACGACCACCGGGCGGTCCGGCGGGCTGTACTTCACCGCGTTCTCCACCACGTTCGCCACGGACCGCTCCAGCAGCCCCGGGTCGACGCTGATCATCGGCAGGGTCTCGGGGATGTCCAGCTCCACGCCGCGCTCGGACACCCCGGCGAGCGCCATGGGCACCACCTCGTCCAGATCGACCTCGCGCAGCAGCGGGGTGACGGTGCCGGTCTGCACCCGGGACATGTCCAGGAGGTTGCCGACCAGATGGTCGAGCCGGTCGGCGCCCTCGTCGATACCGGCCAGCAGCTCCGTCCGGTCCTCGGGGGACCACTCCACGTCGTCCGAGCGCAGCGAGGTGACGGACGCCTTGATGGCGGCGAGCGGGGTGCGCAGATCGTGGCTGACCGCGGCGAGCAGCGCGGTGCGGATGCGGTTGCCCTCGGCCAGCGCCTCGGCCCGCTCGGCCTGGCCGACCAGGCGCTGGCGCTCCAGCACGGTGGCGGCCTGGGCGGCGAACGCCGCGAGGACGCGGCGGTCCTCGGCGGGGAGCTTGCGGCCGGTCAGCGCCAGGGCCATGTGCTCGCCGACCGGCATGTCGACGTCGGCGTTCTCCGGGCAGCCGGGGACCGAGCCGGTGCCGGCGCTGCCCGCGCAGGTCCACGGCTCCGTCTCGCCGGTCCGCTCCAGCAGCGCCACGGACTGCATCGCGAAGGTCTCCCGGACCCGCTGCAGCAGCGCCTCGAGGGAGGTCTCCCCGCGCAGCACGCTGCCGGCCAGCAGGGACAGCACCTCGGACTCGGCGCGCAGCCGGGCGGCCTGCTGGGTACGGCGGGCGGCGAGGTTGACCACCGAGGCCACGGAGGCGGCCACCGCGAAGAAGATCGCGATGGCGACGATGTTCTGCGGGTCGGAGATGGTGAGGGTGTGGACGGGCTCGATGAAGTAGTAGTTCAGCAGCAGTGAGCCCACGGCCGCCGAGGTCAGCGCCGGCAGCATGCCGCCGAGCAGGGCGGCCAGCACGGTGACGAAGAGGAACAGCAGCACGGTGTTGGCGAAGCCGAAGCCGCTGCCGGCGGCGGTCAGCAGCGCGGTGAGCAGGACGGGACCGCCGAGCCCCGTCAGCCAGCCGGCCGCCTGCCGGCCGCGGCCGAGCCTGGCGCCCCGGGCGACGGGCAGTCCGCGGCCCTTGGCCACCTCGTCGTGGGTGACGATGTGTACGTCGAGATCGGGGCCGGAGTCCCGGGCCACCGTGGCGCCGACGCCCGGCCCGAACACGTACTGCCACGGCTTGCGGCGGCTGGAGCCGAGGACTATCTGCGTGGCGTTGACCCCGCGGGCGAACTCCAGCAGGGCGTGCGGGACGTCGTCGCCGATGACGTGGTGGAAGGTGCCGCCCAGGTCCTCGACCAGGGTGCGCTGGACGGCCAGCTCCTTCGGCGAGGCGGACGTGAGCCCGTCGCTGCGGGAGATGTACACGGCCATGATCTCCCCGCCCGCGCCCTTGGTGGCGAGCCGGGCGGCGCGGCGGATCAGGGTACGGCCCTCGGGGCCGCCGGTCAGTCCGACGACGATGCGTTCGCGGGCCTGCCAGGTGGTGCGGATGCCGTGCTCGCTGCGGTACTCGCGCAGGTACTCGTCGACCCGGTCGGCGACCCACAGCAGCGCCAGCTCGCGCAGCGCGGTGAGGTTGCCGGGGCGGAAGTAGTTGGACAGGGCGGCGTCGATCCGGTCCGGGGCGTAGATGTTGCCGTGCGCCATCCGGCGGCGCAGCGCCTGCGGGGACATGTCGACCAGCTCCACCTGGCCGGCCCGGCGCACCACCTCGTCCGGGACGGTCTCGCGCTGGCGTACCCCGGTGATGTTCTCCACCACGTCGCCGAGGGACTCCAGGTGCTGGATGTTGACGGTGGAGATCACGTCGATGCCCGCGGCCAGCAGCTCCTCGACGTCCTGCCAGCGCTTCTCGTTCCGCGAGCCGGGCACGTTGGTGTGCGCCAGCTCGTCCACGAGGGCGACCGTGGGGCGGCGGGCCAGTACGGCGTCGAGGTCCATCTCGGTGAAGGTCCGGCCGCGGTACCCGAGTTCCTGCCGCCGTATCTGCTCCAGCCCGTGCAGCATCACCTCGGTGCGCGGGCGCCCGTGGTGCTCGACGAAGCCCACGACGACGTCCGTACCGCGCTCCAGGCGCCGATGCCCCTCGGAGAGCATCGCGTACGTCTTGCCGACCCCCGGCGCGGAACCGAGATATATCCGCAGCTTGCCGCGTTTCGCTTCGCCATCCATGCGTTCGTTGTCCGTCTCGTCCGGATACCTGCGCAGCGTCGAGGGTACGGCCACCACACCGGACAAAAGGGGCGGGCAGTGGGTCCCGGGGAGAGCTTTGACACTTCCCTGACGCCCGAGCGCAGAGGCCGTACGACGTGAACGGCGCCCCCCCGTCAGAGATGCGTCAAAGAACCGCCGCCCCCCGTATGAGCCACGTCAACGACGGACTCGGCGGCCTCCGGACGCGGTTTCCTCGTGAGGACCGATCAACCGGAACCTCATCTAGGAGCACCGATGGCCGACCTGGCCTTCGTCGTCACCACGATCGCGGTCTTCGCGCTGGTGGCCTTCATCGCCAAGGGAGTGACCAAGCTGTGACCGCCGAGAACATCGTCGGCCTGGTCGTGGCCGTCGCCCTCCTGGGCTACCTGATCCTCGCCCTCGTGTACCCGGAGAGGTTCTGACGCCCGCCATGAGTCCCGTCCTCGCTGGGATACTCCAGCTCGTGGCGCTGATCGGCGCCCTGGCCCTCGCGTACCGCCCGCTCGGCGACTACATGGCCAAGGTCTACAGCTCGACCAGGCATCTGCGGGTCGAGAAGTGGATCTACCGCTCCATCGGCGCGAACCCCGACACCGAGATGCGCTGGACCGCGTACCTGCGCGGCGTGCTCGCCTTCTCCGCGGTCGGCGTCCTCTTCCTCTATCTGCTGCAGCGGGTGCAGGGCGGCCTGCCCGGCTCGCTCGGCTTCTCCTCGATCGACCCGGACCAGGCGTTCAACACCGCCGCCTCGTTCGTGGCGAACACCAACTGGCAGTCGTACTACGGCGAGCAGGCCATGGGCCACGTCGTACAGACCGGCGGTCTGGCGGTGCAGAACTTCGTCTCGGCCGCGGTCGGCATCGCCGTCGCGGTGGCGCTGGTACGCGGGTTCGCCCGGTCCCGCACGGGTGAGCTGGGCAACTTCTGGGCCGACCTGGTCCGCGGCACCATCCGCATCCTGCTGCCCCTGTCCGTGGCCGGCGCGGTGATCCTGGTCGCCTGCGGCGCCATCCAGAACTTCGCCGGCATCCACGAGGTCGGCCAGTTCACGGGCGGCAGCCAGGAGTGGAACGGCGGCGCGGTCGCCTCCCAGGAGGTCATCAAGGAACTCGGCACCAACGGCGGCGGCTACTTCAACGCCAACTCCGCCCACCCCTTCGAAAACCCGGGCGCCTTCTCCAACCTCTTCGAGGTCTTCCTGATCCTGCTCATCCCCTTCGCGCTCACGCGCACCTTCGGCCGGATGGTCGGCAGCGTGCGGCAGGGTTACGCGATCCTCGCCACGATGGCGACGATCTGGCTGGGCTTCGTCGCCCTGATGATGTGGACGGAGTACCACCACGGCGGCCCGGCGTTCGAGATCGCGGGCGGCGCGATGGAGGGCAAGGAGACCCGCTTCGGGATCGGCGCCTCGGCGCTCTTCTCCGTCTCCACCACACTCACCTCGACCGGCGCGGTCAACTCCTTCCACTCCTCCAACACCGCCTTCGGCGGCGGGATCAACCTGCTGGGCATGATGCTGGGCGAGATCGCGCCCGGTGGGGTGGGTTCCGGCCTGTACGGCATGCTGATCATGGCGGTCATCGCGGTGTTCATCGCGGGGCTGATGGTCGGCCGGACCCCGGAGTACCTGGGCAAGAAGATCGGCACGCGGGAGATCAAGTTCGCCGCCTGCTACATCCTCGTCACCCCGGCGCTGGTCCTCGGCTTCACCGCCGCGGCGATGGCCCTGGACACCCCGGCGAACTCGATGACCAACTCCGGCGCCCACGGCTTCTCCGAGATCCTGTACGCCTACACCTCCGGCGCCAACAACAACGGCTCGGCGTTCGCCGGGCTGAACGCCGACACCCAGTGGTTCAACACCACCATCGGCATCGCGATGCTGCTCGGCCGCTTCCTGCCGATGGTGTTCGTCCTCGCACTGGCCGGCTCGCTCGCCGAGCAGAAGCCCGTCCCGGCCACCGCGGGCACCCTGCGCACCGAGAAGCCGCTGTTCACCGGCCTCCTCGTCGGCGCCATCCTCATCATCACCGGTCTGACCTACTTCCCCGCCCTGGCCCTGGGCCCGCTGGCCGAGGGACTGGCGTAAATGACCACCGAGATAAAGAAGCCTGAGGAGCACGGCTCCATGTCCACTGCCACCCCGACCCGCGCCCCGCACAGCGACGTACCCACCGGCCACAAGCCGGACTCCGGCCGCGTCGGCGGCGGGCTCTTCGACCCCGGCCAGCTGCTCAGGTCCCTGCCGGACGCGCTGCGCAAGCTCGACCCGCGGGTCATGGTCAAGTCGCCCGTGATGTTCGTGGTGCTGATCGGGTCCGTGCTGACCACGCTCTTCGCGCTGAAGGACCCGACCGACTGGTTCGGCTGGGCGATCGCCGCCTGGCTGTGGCTGACGGTGGTCTTCGCCAACCTGGCGGAGGCCGTCGCCGAGGGCCGCGGCAAGGCGCAGGCCGACACCCTGCGCAGGGCCAAGACCGACACCGTCGCCCGCCGGCTCGTCCAGGGCCGCGAGGAACGGGTGCCGGGCACCGACCTGAAGATCGGTGACCTGGTGGTCTGCGAGGCCGGCGACATCATCCCCGGCGACGGCGACGTCGTCGAGGGCGTCGCGTCGGTCGACGAATCAGCCATCACCGGTGAATCGGCCCCGGTCATCCGCGAGTCGGGCGGCGACCGCTCGGCCGTCACCGGCGGTACGAAGGTCCTCTCCGACCGCATCGTCATCAAGATCACGACGAAGCCCGGCGAGACGTTCATCGACCGCATGATCAACCTGGTCGAGGGCGCCTCCCGACAGAAGACCCCGAACGAGATCGCGCTGAACATCCTGCTCGCCTCGCTCACCATCGTCTTCCTCCTCGCCGTCGTCACCCTGCAACCCTTCGCGATCTACGCCGGCGGGAAGCAGTCGATGATCGTGCTGACCGCGCTGCTGGTCTGCCTGATCCCCACCACCATCGGCGCGCTGCTCTCCGCCATCGGCATCGCCGGCATGGACCGCCTCGTCCAACGCAACGTCCTGGCCATGTCCGGCCGCGCCGTCGAAGCCGCCGGCGACGTCTCGACCCTGCTGCTGGACAAGACCGGCACCATCACCCTCGGCAACCGCCAGGCCGACGCCTTCCTACCGGTACGCGGCACCACCGCCGCCGAACTGGCAGACGCCGCCCAACTGTCCTCGCTCGCCGACGAGACACCCGAAGGCCGCTCCATCGCCGTCCTCGCCAAGTCGAAGTACGGGCTGCGCGAACGCCACCAGGGCGAGCTGTCCGGCGCCGACTGGGTGCCGTTCACCGCGCAGACCCGGATGTCCGGCGTCGACCTCGACGGCCGCTCGGTCCGCAAGGGCGCGAGCGGTTCGGTCATCGCCTGGGTCGAGGAGCACGGCGGCGACGTGGCCGAGGACGCGCGGTCCCTGACCGACCGGATCTCCCAGGCCGGCGGCACCCCGCTGCTGGTCGCGGTCAAGGACGGGCAGGGCGCCCGGGTGCTGGGCGTCATCCACCTCAAGGACGTGGTCAAGGACGGCATGCGCGAGCGGTTCGAGGAACTGCGCCGCATGGGCATCAAAACCGTCATGATCACCGGCGACAACCCGCTCACCGCGAAGGCCATCGCGGCCGAGGCCGGCGTCGACGACTACCTCGCCGAGGCCACCCCCGAGGACAAGATGGCCCTCATCAAGCGGGAACAGGCCGGCGGCAAGCTCGTCGCGATGACCGGCGACGGCACCAACGACGCCCCCGCCCTGGCCCAGGCCGACGTCGGCGTGGCCATGAACACCGGCACCTCGGCCGCCAAAGAAGCCGGGAACATGGTGGACCTGGACTCCAACCCCACCAAACTGATCGAGATCGTCGAGATCGGCAAGCAACTGCTCATCACCCGCGGCGCCCTGACCACCTTCTCCATCGCCAACGACGTCGCCAAGTACTTCGCGATCATCCCGGCCATGTTCGCCGTGGTCTACCCGGGCCTGGACAAGCTCAACATCATGAAGCTCGACAGCCCGGAGTCCGCAATCCTCTCCGCGGTCGTCTTCAACGCGCTGATCATCATCGCCCTCGTCCCGCTCGCCCTGAAGGGCGTGCGCTACAAGCCCACCAGCGCCGACAAGATGCTCCGCCGCAACCTCGGGATCTACGGACTCGGCGGCCTGATCGCCCCGTTCATCGGCATCAAGCTCATCGACCTCCTCATCTCCACCATCCCCGGGATCGGCTGACCCTCATGAACACCTCCGTAGCGAACACGACCCGGCTCCTGATGGCCGGCCTGCGCGCCCTGCTCGTACTGTCCGTGGTCACCGGCGTGCTCTACCCGCTGCTGGTCACGGGGATCGCCCAGGCCGCATTCCACGACAAGGCCAACGGCTCCGAAATCAAGGACCACACCGGCAAGACCGTCGGCTCCTCCCTCATCGGCCAGACCTACAACCTGCCACTCAAGGACGGCGAGGAGACCCCCACGCCGAACCTGAAGTGGTTCCAGCCCCGGCCCTCCAACGGCCTCGGCACCAACAGCGTCAACACCCAGTACGCACTGATCCTCTCCGGCGCGACCAACCGCTCCGCCGACAACGAAGAACTCATCCAGTGGGTCAAGGACGCCAAGGCCACCGTGGTCAAGGACAACTCCACCGCCGACTACACGGTCAAGCCCTCGGACGTGCCGCCCGACGCCGTCACCTCCTCCGGCTCGGGCCTGGACCCGGACATCTCCCCGCAGTACGCGGAACTGCAGGTGCACCGCGTGGCCGCGCGCAACCACCTCAGCGTGGAGCAGGTGCAGAAGCTGGTCGACGCCCACACCGACGGCCGCCTCCTGGGCTTCATGGGCGAGCCCACGGTGAACGTCCTCGAACTCAACATCGCGCTCAGGGAACTGCTCAGCAAGTAACCCACACCCCGGGCGGCCGATCGGCAGATCGGCCGCCCGGCGCTCAATGCGCGCCCCGTCCCCCGCTCACGCCTCAGGGTCCGTGGCCCGCCGGGCGCGGAGAGCGCGAAGCTTGTGGCGGTTGCCGCACCGCTCCATCGCGCACCAGCGCCGGGCGCCGGGGCGGGAGGAATCGACGAACACCAGCGGGCAGTTGTCGCTCGCGCATTCGCGGATGCGTTCGGAGAGCGGCCCGGACAGCAGCTCGATCATCTCCCGCGCCAGGGTCGACAGCGCCTGCGTCGCCCGCACCGGCGTCGCCCACCCCGCGGCCGTGCCGGCGGTGGCCAACTCGGGAACCAACGGCGCCTCGGCCGCGGCCCGGTTGATGGTGGCTACCGCCTCGGCGGGCAGCGGGCGACGCGCCGCCCGGGCGTGCGCCGCGTCCCAGATCGCCTGGCGCAGGGCCTTGGCCGCTGCCAGTTCACGGGCCGTTACGGGGACCGTCATGACCGCGTCCAGCGGCGGTTGGGCCAGCCATTCGCCCAGGTCGGCAGGCTCATGGAGGATCTCGAACACCGCATATCGGCCCTCGCCGCCCGCGTGGGCGAAGTCCAGGCAGACAGCACCGGCGTCGAACCGGAACGACCCTCCCTTCGGGTCGTGCAGCACCCGTCCAGTTGCGCTCACTCGCATGAACCCACTATAACCGGTGTCACATACGACACCGCTATTACCGGTGTCATCGTCAGCGGAGGCAGCACATGAGCACACGGCACATCAACCCCGAAGGACTCCACCGCAGTCCGGCCTTCAGCCAGGCCGTCGTGGTCGAACAGCCGGCGAAGACGATCTACATCGGCGGGCAGAACGGCGTCGACGCCGACGGCAAGGTCGTCGGCCCCACAGTCGGGGAGCAGGCCGGCCAGGCGTTCCGCAACCTCGCGACCATCCTGGAGAGCGAGGGGGCGAGCCTGGCGAACATCGTGCACTGGACCATCGCCGTGGTGGACGGCCACACGTTCGACGAGGGTGTGGCCGCGTTCCAGAAGGTGTGGAACCGGGCCGACCCGCCCCCGGCCATCACGGTCCACGTCGTCGCCGGCCTGGGCCCCGGGTTCCTCGTCGAGATCGACGCCATCGCCGTCGTCTGATTCACACCACGTAGCGATCAAGAAGACGACAAAGGGCCAGGTCGAAAGCTACGACCTGGCCCTTCAATCTGGAGCCGCCTAAGGGAATCGAACCCTTGACCTACGCATTACGAGTGCGTCGCTCTGGCCGACTGAGCTAAGGCGGCGTGCGGCGTACGCCAGTGTGGCGGCCGCAGCGTCGGTAAGTCTACAGGGTTTCCGGGGGTGATCCGAACCGCCGTCCAGGGGTCTGGATCACACTCCCCGGGTCACTGGCAGCGGGTGCCGTCCTTCGGGGGCTCGCCCGTCAGGAGGTAGCGGTTCACCGCGGTGTCCACGCATGCGCTGCCCCGGACGTACGCCGTGTGGCCGTCGCCCTCGTACGTCAGCAGCACGCCCGAGGAGAGCTGCGCCGCCAGCGCACGGGCCCAGGGGTACGGGGTCGCCGGGTCCCTCGTCGTGCCCACGACCAGGATGGGGCCGGCGCCCTTCGCCTCGATCCGGTTGGCGTTGCCGGTGGGGGTCACCGGCCAGTCGCCGCAGTTCAGCGCCGCCCAGGCGAAGTCGCGGCCGAAGACCGGGGACGTCCGCTCGAAGCGCGGGACGTACTTCTGCACGTCCCGCGGCTTGCGGAAGGGCGCGGGCTGGTCGAGGCAGTTCACCGCGGCGAACGCGTACATCATGTTGCCGTAGCTGCCGTCCGGATGGCGCTCGTAGTACTGGTCCGAGAGGTCCAGCAGCCCCGTGCCGTTCTTGTCCTTCTGGACCTCGTCCAGCGCGTCCCGCAGCATCGGCCAGAAGTCCTCCAGGTACATCGCCTGCAGCACGCCCATCGTGGCCAGCGGCTCGCTCAGCTCCCGCTTCGGGTCGTCGGTACGCAGCGGCCGCGCGTCCAGCGAGTCCAGCAGCGCGCGCAGCCGCCGGCCCGCGTCCTGCGGGGACTTCGTGCCCAGCGGGCAGTCCGCGCGCTTGACGCAGTCCTCGGCGAAGGCGTTGAACGCCACCGTGAAGCCCGCGTTCTGGTCGAGGTTCAGCTTGAGGGAGGAGAGCGACGGGTCCATCGCCCCGTCCAGCACCAGCCGGCCCGCGCGGGACGGGAACAGGCCCGCGTACGTCGCGCCCAGCAGCGTGCCGTACGAGGCGCCGACGTACGTCAGCTTCTCGTCGCCCAGCACGGCGCGGACGACGTCCATGTCGCGCGCCGCCTCGGTCGTGGAGACGTGGCCCAGGAGGGCGCCGGTCCGCTTCTTGCAGCCCGCCGCGAACTTGTCGAAGGCCGCCGTCAGCCGCTCCACCTCCGCCTTGTCGTCCGGCGTCTGGTCGACCTGGGTGTGCGCCTCCATCTCGGTGTCCGTCAGACAGCGCACGGGCTGGCTGCCGCCCACGCCGCGCGGGTCCATCGCCACGATGTCGTACGCGGCGCGCACCTCGGCCGGGTAGCCGATGCCCGCCCAGCCGTGCAGGAACTCGATCGCCGAGGCACCCGGGCCGCCCGGGTTCACCTGCAGCGAGCCCTGGCGCTTGCCCGTCGCCTTGATGCGCGACACCGCGAGCTTCACGTCGCGCCCGGTGCGCGGCTGCGCGTAGTCCAGCGGGACGCGGAGCGTGGCGCAGTCGAAGCCGGGGGCGTCCGCGCAGGGCTTCCAGGCGGGCTTCTGCCCGTAGTACGACGCGAGGTCCGCGGGGACGGCCGCGGGCAGGGGGGCGAGGGTGCGCACCACCCTGCCGCTCGAGCCGCCGTCCCGGGCCCGGTCGGGTGAGTCGGCGGAGTCCGAACCGGAGCAGGACGTCAGCAGCAGGGCCGTGGAGAGCAGGGCGGCGGCCGATGCCGCGGTGAGCGGGCGCATGCGCATGCGCCGAGCGTAACCGCAGGGCCGTGCAACCTCCTGGTGGGCGAGCTGCCCGTACGGGTGACGGCGGCGCGTCCGTTCGACGGGGTGCGCGGCGCCCCGCTCACCCGGCTCGCAGCGCCAGGGTCATCGCTTCCATCGCCAGGAGCGGGGCGACGTTGCGCTCCAGGGCGTCCCGGCAGGCCAGGATCGCCTCGATCCGGCGGAGGGTGGCCTCGGGGGCCGACGCGCGGGCCACCCGGTCCAGGTCGTCCCGTACGTCCTCGTTGGCCAGCTGGGCCGGGGAGCCGAGCTGGAGCGCCAGCACGTCGCGGTAGAAGCCCGTGAGGTCGTGCAGGGCCAGGTCGAGGCTGTCGCGCTGGGTACGCGTCGCGCGGCGCTTCTGCCGGTCCGCGAGGTCCTTCATCGCGCCCGCCGTGCCGCGCGGCATCCGGCCCGCGCCGCCCGGGGCCGCGCCCAGCGCGGTGCGCATGTCCTCCGTCTCCTGGGCGTCCGTCTCCTCCGCGCGCTGCTTCGCCGCCTCCGTCGCCGTGTCCACGAGCTCCTGGGCGGAACGCAGACAGCCGCCGATGTCCTCGACGCGCAGCGGCACCCGCAGCACGGCCTGGCGGTGGCCGCGCGCCCGCTCGTCGGTCGCCAGGCGGCGGGCCCGGTCGATGTGGCCGGACGCGGCGCGGGCGGCGCCGGCCGCGGTCTGCGGCTCGATGCCGTCGCGGCGGACCAGGAGGTCCGCCACAGCCTCGACCGGCGGGGTGCGGAGGGTGAGGGTGCGGCAGCGGCTGCGGATCGTCGGCAGCACGTCCTCCAGGGAGGGGGCGCACAGCAGCCACACGGTGCGGGGGGCGGGCTCCTCGACGGCCTTCAGCAGGACGTTGGCGGCGCCCTCCGTGAGGCGGTCGGCGTCCTCGAGCACGATCACCTGCCAGCGGCCGCCGGCGGGGGAGAGGTTCGCGCGGCGGACCAGCTCGCGGGTCTCCTTCACGCCGATCGTCAGCAGGTCGGTCGCTACGACCTCGACGTCCGCGTGCGTCCCCACGAGGGCGGTGTGGCAGCCCTCGCAGAAGCCGCAGCCGGGGGCGGCGCCCAGGGTGCGGTCCGGGCTCACGCACTGCAGTGCCGCCGCGAACGCCCTGGCGGCGGTTGCCCTGCCCGCGCCCGGGGGGCCGGTGAAGAGCCAGGCGTGCGTCATGGACGACGCGGTCCCGCCTTCGGCGGGGGTGCCGTCGACGAGTGCCGCGGCGGCGCGGGCGGCGGCAGTCAGCTGAGCGCTGACCCGCTCCTGGCCCACCAGGTCGTCCCAGACCGCCACGATTGCCTCCCTCTTGTGACCGCGCTCCATTGTGCGGCATCGCACTGACACCCCGCCCGCCCCGGCCCCGCTGCGGGGGCTCCGCCCCCGGTCCCCCGCTGCGGCCTGCGGCCGCGTCGCGCCTGGACGGCGCCCGTCCTCAAACGCCGGACGGGCTGGTCTCAGGCCCTCCGCCCTGACACCCGGTCACCGGCGCATCGGCGCTGCGCGCCTCGTCCTCAAACGCCGGACGGGCTTCGCGTCGCGTTACGCCAGCTGACGCACATCCGGCCTCCAGCCGGAGTCCTCAAACGCCGGACCGGCTGGGATCGCCCCCACCACCCCAATGCCTCGTGACCGCACGGTCGGCGCTGCGCGCCTCGTCCTCAAACGCCGGACGGGCTTCGCGTCGCGTTACGCCGGCTGACGCACATCCGGCCTTCGGCCGGAGTCCTCAAACGCCGGACGGGCTTCACGTCGCGTTACGCCGGCTGACGCACATCCGGCCTTCGGCCGGAGTCCTCAAACGCCGGACCGGCTGGGGTTGAGCCCTCCACCCCGGCGTCTGGTGATCGACGTATCGGCGCCGCGCCTCGTCTTCAAGCGCCGGGCGGGCTTGGGTCGTTCTGCCTGTGATCGCGCTGTTGGCGTTGCGGGCCTCGTCCTCGCTGTGGGCGATCGCGGGCCGGACGGGCTGGGGCTGGGCCCTTCCCTGTGCCTGGCATCGGTGTGAGGCGTTGTGGTTCTCTTCCTCCGGCGCCCGGCAGGCCGGGGCGGCGGCTCTCGGCCTCACCCCTCGCCATCGCGCGTCCGCGCTCGCGCCCCCGCGCGCGTCGCCCACCATCCGCCCCTCCCCCGTAGGCGCCGGCGGTGACCCCGGCGGACAGTCACGGGTGGTGTGTGGGTGGGGGCAATCCCCGCGCCGAAGGCGCGGGGCGGCGCCGGGCCACCCTGAGGCCGCGCGCGAGGCCGCGCCCGCCGCAGCGGTCAGCGGTGGCCGCGGCCTTCCTCGTCGTCCGGCTGCCGGCCCAGGAGTTCGTCCGCCAGGGAGGGGAGGTCGTCCAGCGGCGTCTCCTCCGCCCAGTCCGGCCGCGGGCGGCCCGAACGCGTCGAGCCCGTACCGGAGGCACCGGACCCACCGGACCCACCGGACCCACCAGACTCACCCGACCGGAAGTAGCTCTCCGGCACACGGTCCTCGGGACGCTCCTCCGCGCTCGGAGGCTGCGGCATACGCTGCGTCTCCTGCGCGTCCGGATCGCCGACCCGCGGCATGACCGCCGTCTCATCCACACCCCGGTCGACAACCGGCGGGATGACCGCCGTCTCATCCGCCCCCCGGTCGACGACCGGCGGCATGACGGCCGTCTCATCCGCCTCCCGAGCCGCCCGCGGCCGGTCCAGCTCCGCCGTCTCCTGCGCGTCGGGATCCGGCGCCTGCGGGATCTCCTGCGTCACCACCGCGTCCGGATCGGCCCGGCCGGCCGGAGGCTCCGCGGGCTGGACCGGGAGCGGCCGCGTCGCGTCCTCGCTCTCCGACGCCAGCCGCGCCTCCTCCGCGCGCAGCAGCGCCTCCTCCGCCCGCCGCTGCTTCTCGAGGCGCTTCTCCTCCGCCTCCGCGCGCAGCCGCGCCTGCTCCGCGGCCAGCCGCCGCAGACGCTCCTGCTCCGCCTGGTACGCGGCCTCCTCCGCCTCGCGGCGCGTGCGCTCCTCCTCGGCCTGCTGCCGGGCCTCCTCCGCGCGCAGGCGCGCGAACTCCGCCTCGCGTTCGGCCTCGAGCCGCTTGGCCTCCTCGATCTCGCGCCGCTGGCGCTCCTCCTCCTCGGCGCGCAGCCGGGCGAGCTGCTCCTGGCGCTCGCGCTCCAGGCGCTCCTCCTCCGCCTTGCGGGCGGCCTCCGCCTCGGCGCGCAGCCGGGCTTCCTCCTCCGCCTTGCGGCGGGCCTCCTCCTGGGCGCGGACCTCGGCCTCGGAGAGCGGCAGCATCTGGTCGAGCCGGTGGCGTACGACGGTGGCGACCGCCTCCGGCTCCTGCGCGGCGTTGACGACGAGGTAGCGCGCCGGGTTCGCGGCGGCGAGGGTGAGGAAGCCGCTGCGCACGCGCGCGTGGAACTCCGCCGGCTCCGACTCCAGCCGGTCCGGCGCCTCCGTGAAGCGCTCGCGGGCGGCCTCCGGCGCGATGTCCAGCAGGACGGTCAGATGCGGTACGAGCCCGTCCGTCGCCCAGCGCGAGATACGGGCGATCTCCGTCGGGGACAGATCGCGCCCCGCGCCCTGGTACGCGACGGAGGAGTCGATGTACCGGTCGGTGATGACGACCGCGCCCCGCTCCAGCGCCGGCCGTACGACGGAGTCGACGTGCTCCGCCCGGTCCGCCGCGTACAGCAGGGCCTCCGCGCGGTGCGAGATACCGGCCGACGACACGTCGAGCAGTATCGACCGCAGCCGCTGGCCGATCGAGGTGGCGCCCGGCTCGCGGGTGACGACGACGTCGTGCCCCTTGCCGCGGATCCACTCGGCGAGCGCCTCCACCTGCGTGGACTTGCCCGCCCCGTCGCCGCCCTCGACGGCGATGAAGAACCCGGTCGCCGAGGGCGCCTCCACCGGCTCCGCGCCGCGCCGCACCGCGTTCCACAGATCGCGCCGCAGCGGCACGCCCTGCCGGTCGTCCGTCTTGGCGAGGACGAGCGCCGCGACGGGCAGCAGCAGCGCGCCGACGAGGAGGTACGCGTAGGCGGAGCCGCCGTGGTCGAAGACGAAGTCGCCGCGCACCACCCGGTGCTCGCCGATCACGGCGGCCAGCAGCGGGCCCGCGAGGGCGGCCAGCGCGATGGCCAGCCGGACGACGGCGTGCAGATGGGCGACAAGGCGGGGGCGGCGCGCGTCCTCCGTCTCCTGCTCCAGCAGCGTGTGGACGGTCGCCGCGGCCACCCCGGCCGTGTAACCGGCCAGCAGCGCGACGGCCAGCGCGGTCGCGGTGTCGCCGATCAGACCGGTCGCCAGCAGCGCCAGCCCGCACACGGCGGTGGCGAGGCCCAGCAGCCGCCGCCGCGAGAGCGCGGGCAGCAGCCGCGACGCGGAGCGGATACCGAGCGCGGGCCCGCCGGTGAACGCCAGCACCAGCAGCGCGAACGTCACCGGCCCCCCGCCGAGGTCGAACGCCTGCAGTACGGCGAGCGAGACGGCCGCCGCGACGGCGCCGGCGATGGCGGCGCCCGTCAGCACCAGCACGGGCACGGCGCCCGTACGACCGCGCTCCAGCTCGCCCTCCGCCGTCTTCGGGCGGCGCAGGCCCTCCAGCGGCGAGCGGGGACGCTGCGAGCCGTCCGGCAACTCCACGAAGTACAGGACGGTGATCGAGGCGGCGAAGAGACCGGCCGCGAGATACGAGCCGAGCGCCGCCTGGTGCTCGTCGAACCACGCGATCCCCGAGCCGAGCAGATTGCTGATCAGGGTGATGCCGAGGAGCCCCGCCGCCGCGGCCGGCAGCGCGAGGTAGGCGGTGCGCAGCGACAGGCGCCGCAGGGCGTCCTGGTGGTCGGGCAGCGGCCTTATCGCCGCCCCTTCCACGGGCGCGGCGGGCAGCAGCGCGGGGGCCGCGCCGTCCTTGGCGACCGTCCAGAAGCGCTCGGTCACACCCGCCACGAAGACGGTGATCAGCAGCCAGGTCAGCGCCCGGTCCGGCGTCCAGTCGATCCACAGCGGGGCGACGAGCAGCAGGCCGACGCGGACGAAGTCGGCGACGATCATCGTCCAGCGCTTGTCGAGCGGGCCGCTCGCACTGGTCAGCTGCGTCAGCGGACCGAGCAGCACGGCGCCGAAGAGGAGCGTCGCGAGGATCCGTACGGCGAAGACGGCCGTGACGGCGAGCGCGATGCCGCGGTAGTCGCCGCCGAACGCGTTCTGGACCGCGGCCGCCTGCACCGTGAGCAGCGTCAGCACCAGGAGCGCCAGGGCGTCGCCGATGCCGTCGATCAGCTGGGCGCCCCAGAGTCGGCGCAACGGCGGATAGCGCAGGAGGGCCTTCACGGCGCGCTCGCGTGAGTCTGCGGCGAGGCCGTCCGTGGTGTCGGTCACGACGGGGGTCTGCTCGGCGCGATTCATGGGGTCAAGGGTATCGGGCGGCGGACGCCCGGTCCGAACGGCTGCACGTATGTGCGGATTACTCCGGGCTTACGCGCTTCGCCGTCCGGACCCCCGGGGGGACGACCGGCGGCTCTCAGTCCTCCGCCGGGTCGTCCCGCCGGCCGTCAGTCCTCGTCCACCTCGACCGTCGCGGTGCGCTTGGCGGCCGTCTTCGCCGCCGCCGACGTCTTCGCGGTGGCCGTCTTCTTCGCCGTCGTCTTCTTCGCGGCAGCCGTCTTCGCGGTGGCCGTCTTCTTGGCGGCGGTCTTCTTGGCCGTCGTCTTCTTCGCGGCCGTCTTCTTCGCCGGCGCCTTCTTGGCGGTCTTCTTCGCCGGGCCCTTCGCGCGCTTCTCCGCGAGGAGCTCGTAGCCGCGCTCCGGCGTGATCGTCTCGACGTCGTCGTCCCGCCGCAGGGTGGCGTTCGTCTCGCCGTCCGTGACGTACGGGCCGAAGCGGCCGTCCTTCACGACCACCGGCTTCTCGGAGACCGGGTCCACACCCAGCTCCTTCAGCGGCGGCTTCGCGGCCGCCCGGCCGCGCTGCTTGGGCTGGGCGTAGATCGCGAGCGCCTCGTCGAGGGTGATCGTGAAGATCTGGTCCTCGGACGTGAGCGAACGCGAGTCGGTGCCCTTCTTCAGATACGGCCCGTAGCGGCCGTTCTGCGCGGTGATCTCCACGCCCTCGGCGTCCGTGCCGACGACGCGCGGCAGCGACATCAGGAGCAGGGCGTCGTCGAGCGTGACCGTGTCGACGGACATCGACTTGAAGAGCGAGGCCGTACGCGGCTTCACCGCGTTCTTGCCGGTCTTCGGGGTGCCCTCGGGGAGGACCTCGGTGACGTACGGGCCGTAGCGGCCGTCCTTCGCGACGATCGCGTGGCCCGACTGCGGGTCCGTGCCCAGCTCGAAGTCGCCGCTGGGCTTCGCCAGCAGCTCCTCGGCGTACTCCTGCGTCAGCTCGTCGGGTGCCAGGTCGTCCGGCACGTCCGCCCGCTTCCCGGGCTCGCCCTCGACCTCCGAGGGGCGCTCGACGTACGGCCCGAACTTGCCGACCCGCAGCACGACGCCGCCGCCGACGGGGAAGGAGGAGACCTCGCGGGCGTCGATGGCGCTCAGGTCGGTCACGAGCTCCTTGAGCCCCGCGAGGTGGTCCGCGCCGTCCCGCACCTCGGCCGGCGTCTCCACGCCGTCCTCACCGAAGTAGAACCGCCGCAGCCACGGCACGGCCTGCGCCTCACCACGCGCGATGCGGTCGAGGTCGTCCTCCATCTTGGCGGTGAAGGAGTAGTCGACGAGCCGCCCGAAGTGCTGCTCCAGCAGCCGGATGACGGCGAAGGAGAGGAACGACGGGACGAGCGCCGTGCCCTTCTTGAAGACGTAGCCGCGGTCCAGGATGGTGCCGATGATCGAGGCGTACGTCGAGGGGCGGCCGATCTCCCGCTCCTCCAGCTCCTTGACCAGCGTGGCCTCGGTGTAGCGGGCCGGCGGCTTGGTGGCGTGGCCGTCCACCGTCATCTCGGTGGCGGTGAGGGCATCGCCCTCGGCCACCTGCGGCAGCCGGCGCTCGGCGGAGTCCAGCTCGGCGTTCGGGTCGTCGGCGCCCTCGACGTACGCCTTCATGAAGCCGTGGAACGTGATGATCTTGCCGGAGGCCGTGAACTCGCAGTCCCGGCCGTCGGCGGCCCGGCCGCCGACGCGGACCGTCACGGACTGGCCCGCGGCGTCCTTCATCTGGGAGGCGACGGTGCGCTTCCAGATCAGCTCGTACAGCCGGAACTGGTCGCCGGTCAGGCCCGTCTCCGCCGGGGTGCGGAAGCGGTCGCCGGAGGGGCGGATCGCCTCGTGCGCCTCCTGGGCGTTCTTGACCTTGGAGGCGTAGGTCCGCGGCTTGTCCGGCAGGTAGTCGGCGCCGTACAGCTGGGTGACCTGGGCCCGGGCGGCGGCGATCGCCGTCTCGGAGAGGGTGGTGGAGTCCGTACGCATATAGGTGATGAAGCCGTTCTCGTACAGCTTCTGCGCCACCTGCATGGTCGCCTTCGCACCGAACCCGAGCTTGCGCGACGCCTCCTGCTGGAGGGTGGTCGTACGGAACGGGGCGTACGGGGAGCGGCGGTACGGCTTGGACTCGACACCGCGCACCGCGAAGGACGTCTGCTCCAGCGCGGCCGCGAGGGCCCGGGCGTTCGCCTCGTCCAGGTGCAGCGTGTCGGACTTCAGCCGGCCGTCGGCGCCGAAGTCGCGGCCCTGCGCGACGCGCTTGCCGTCGACCGTGTTCAGCCGGGCGGCGAAGGACGACGGGTCGGAGGCGTCACCCGCGCGGCCGGTGGAGAAGGTGCCGGTGAGGTCCCAGTACTCCGCCGAACGGAACGCGATCCGCTCCCGCTCCCGCTCCACGACCAGCCGGGTCGCGACGGACTGCACGCGGCCGGCGGACAGCCGCGGCATGACCTTCTTCCACAGCACGGGGGAGACCTCGTAGCCGTAGAGCCGGTCGAGGATACGGCGGGTCTCCTGGGCGTCGACCAGCTTCTGGTTCAGCGTGCGGGGGTTGTTCACCGCCTGCTGGATGGCGTCCTTGGTGATCTCGTGGAAGACCATCCGGTGGACGGGCACCTTGGGCTTGAGCACCTCGAGGAGATGCCAGGCGATGGCCTCGCCCTCGCGGTCCTCATCGGTCGCGAGGAAGAGCTCGTCGGAGTCCGCGAGCAGCTGCTTGAGCTTGCTGACCTGCTGCTTCTTATCGGCATTGACGACGTAGAGCGGCTGGAAGTCCGCGTCCACGTTCACGCCGAGCCGAGCCCAGGGCTCGCCCTTGTACTTCGCCGGGACCTCGGCCGCGCCGTTGGGGAGATCACGGATGTGTCCGACGCTCGACTCGACCTCGTAGCCGGGGCCGAGATAGCCCTTGATCGTCTTCGCCTTGGCGGGCGACTCGACGATGACGAGTCGGCGGGTCTGGCTGGTCGAGGACAACTTCTTCGCTCTCTTCTCCGGTCAGGCTCAGTTCGGTACTGGCATCTGCTCTCGCGTCCGGTGCATTGCTGCGGAGTGTGACGGTACATACCGCCCCCGTGTCAAGCGGCAAAAGCCCCGGGCGTCACTCGAACGGTAACCCGAGTCTTGCCATTCCCGCCGCACAGGGGGGAAACCGGGCAATGTCGCCGCAGGTCGCGGGGCAGGTGGCCGGGGGCCGGGAGGCCGCCGCCGGCCCCCGCGCTATGCCCATCGTCACAGTCCGGAAACGCGGGAGGCCGTCCCGCACGGATGCGGAACGGCCCCTGTGGCCGAAAAACGCTCAGCCGCCGTACGGGTTCTGGCCCTGGCCGTAGCCGCCCTGCTGCGGGTAGCCGCCCTGCTGGGGGTAGCCGGGCTGCTGCTGCGGGTAGCCCGGCTGCTGGCCGTACGCCTGCTGCTGCGGGTAACCGGGCTGGGCGTAGCCGCCCTGCTGCGGGTAACCGGGCTGCGCGTAACCGGGCTGCTGCGGGTAGCCGCCCTGGCCGTAGCCGGCGTCCGGGTACTTGGGGTTCGGGCCGTACTGGTTCGGACCGGGCTGGCTGTCCGTGCAGGTGAGCACCAGCATCCAGATGGCGCCGATGCCGAACGGGATGAGCTGGATGAAGATCCAGCCACCGGACTTGCCGACGTCGTGCAGCCGGCGCACCGTCACGGCCAGGCCGGGGATGAAGACGGCCAGCACGTAGAGGCCGATCAGAGCGAACAGGGCCGGCGTCTCCGAGGCGACCGCGAGGCCCCCGAAGACCGCAGCCAGAACCAGGACGGCTAGGAAGTTGAACAGCGCGAACATCCAGTATTCCTTGCGGCGCGCACGGCCGCTGAAGCCCGCATAGTTCTTCAGTACTGCGAGGTACCAGCTCATGGTCGTCTCTATCCTCCCCGGACGCCCCGAGCGGAGGGACGCCTCATGCAACAGGGGGAGAAGTTATCGCCTTGTCCATATCGGGCCAATACCTGTCCGGTCACGATTTGGATCCGCCTCGCGAACAAGGTGCGAACCCGCGCGTTTCACCCCTGCGGCCGGTGCCCCGCCCGCATCGCCGCCGGACCGCGGACGTCGCCGCCCGCGGATACCGGCTCCAGGAAGCCCTCGGCGACCAGCTCCCGCAGCCGGGGCGGGAACGACTCCCGCAGACCCGCGGGGTCCGCGCCGATCAGCTGAGCGATCGCGTCGAGGATCCGGCCCGCGCTGAGCGTGCCGTCGCAGGCGCCGACCAGGCCCGCGCCCACGGTGTCCATCCGCGTCGCCCGGCGCATACCGCGGTTGCTGCGCAGGACGACGTACTCCGGGTCCTCCGCGCCGGGGCGCCCGAGCTGCTCCTGCACGACCTCGTCGGCGAGTACGTAGTGACCGGCGAGGAGCGAGTCGTCGGTCAGGCCGCGCAGCCGCCCGGCGCGGGCGAAGTGGGCGTCCACCGCGGGCCCGAGGGGCTGCTCGACGGCGTGCGGCCACTCCTCGACCGTCAGGGACGGGGCCGCGGCGCCCGTCTTGCGGACCGTGATCCAGCCGAACCCGACGCCGCGCACGCCGCGCCGCTCGAATTCGGCCAGCCACTCGTCGTAACGGCGCTCGTACTCCCCCGGTACGTCGCGGTGGTCGCCCGCGTCGCGCAGCCACAACTCGGCGTACTCGGTGGGGTCCTGCACCTCGCGCTGCACGATCCACGCGTCGCAGCCGCGCGGCACCCAGGAGGCGAGGCGCTCGCGCCAGTCCTGGCCGTCCAGGTGCTCCCAGTTGGCGAGCAGCTGGCAGTAGCCGCCGTCGTTGAGGTGGTCGGCGGCGCCGCCGACCAGGTCACGGCAGAGCCGGTCGCCGTCCATTCCGCCGTCCCGGTAGGTGAGGCGGTGGCCGGGGGAGATGACGAACGGGGGATTGGAGACGATCAGGTCGTACGTCTCGCCCTTCACGGGTTCGTACAGCGACCCTTCCCGCAGGTCCGCCTCGCCCGCGCCGCTGAGCGCGAGGGTGAGCCGGGTGAAGGCGAGCGCGCGGGGGTTGAGGTCCGTGGCGGTCACCCGTCCGGCGTGGGCCGAGGCGTGCAGCGCCTGGATCCCGGAACCGGTGCCCAGGTCCAGCGCGGAGCCGACGGGTGTGCGGACGGTGATGCCGGCGAGTGTGGTGGACGCCCCGCCGACGCCGAGGACGAGGTCCTCGCGCCGGCCCTTGGCGCCGGCCGCGCCGCCGACGGCGCAGCCCAGGTCGGAGACGACGTACCAGTCCTGACCGTCGGGCCCGGCGTACGGCCGCACGTCGACGGTCGCCTCGACGCGCCCGTCCTCGGTCGTACGGACCCAGCCGCCGTCCAGGGGCAGTACGCCGGCCGCGGCGTCGGCGGGCACGGCCTGCTGCAGCAGGAAGAGCCGGGTGAGCAGGGCGACGGGCTCGGCCACGCCCCGGGTGGCCCGCTCGGCGGGCACGATCTCCCCCCGCGCCAGCGCGGCGTACGCGGGCGCGCCCAGCAGCTCCAGCAGCCCGTCGACGGTGAATCCGGCCCGCAGCGCGGCGGCACGCAGTGCGCCGGCGCCCTCGCCCGTGGGAAGACTGATCACCCCAGCACCCTACGCGCCCGCCCCCTCCCCCACGCGCTCCCGCGCAGGGGGGATCGGGGCGCCGGGCGCGGGGCCCGCCCACCAAGCCCGGCGCGAACGGCCCCGCCCGGGGCTCCCGGGGCCCCGGGCGGGCGGGACCGCGCAGCGGTTACGCCTCCGTGTCGGGCTTCGTCTCCGTGCGCTGGCAGCCGTCCTGCTCCGACATCGCCTTCTCCAGCTCGCCCTCGGACATCGCCTTCAGGTCGTCGTCCTCGGGGCTGATCTTGTGCACCTGGTCCGCGAGTTCCTGGAGGCCCTTGGCGTAATCGCCCTGGTCCTTGATCTCCAGCTTCTCCGCGGACGCCTTGAGCGCGGCGTACGCGTCGGCCTTGTCCGTGAGGTACGCCACGGTCTTGGACTGGACGTTCTTGCCGTCGTCGACGGGCGGCACACCGAGCTCCCGGAACGACGTGGCCATCGCCTCGTACGCCTTGGCGGACTTGTCGAAGGCCGCGACGTACGCCGCCTTCGCCTTGGCCGGCTCGGTCTCGTCCGTCGCCTTGGCCATCTCCATCGTGGCCGCGTCGCGGTTCTTCAGCTGCTCGCGCAGCGTGTCGCAGACGCCGGCGGCCCAGGCGTCGACCTTCTTCTCGCGCTCGCCGTCCGCATTGCTGCAGCCGCTCGCGACCAGCACCACGGCAGTGGCGCCGATCAGCACGGCGCTGATCTTCTTGATCACCGGGGGGTCCTTTCGATGGCTCCTCGGCCCCGGAAGATACACGTCCACCCCGCCCCGGGGACGAATCTCGCTGTTCGCACGCCGGTGGGAAGCCCGTCTGTACGAACCGGGCGGGGTCCGCACGGGTGACACCGGACACGCGAACGGGGCGGAGCCTCGACAAGGCCCCGCCCCGCTCTCACGCACCGACGGTCAGGGGATGTCCCCCGGCCGTCAGGAGTTGACGACCGCCGGGTCCGCGGCCTGCTTGGTCACTTTCCCGGGGTTCTCCTCCGCGCTCTCCTCGCCCTCGTCGCCGACCGCGATACCGCGCCGCTTCGACGTGTACACGGCGCCGATGATCACGGCCATCGCCAGGCCGGCGATACCGGCGCGGACACCCGCGCTGGCGTCGTCGCCGTAGGAGAACTGCACGACCGCGGGAGCGATCAGCAGCGCCACCAGGTTCATCACCTTCAGCAGCGGGTTGATCGCCGGCCCGGCCGTGTCCTTGAACGGGTCGCCGACCGTGTCGCCGATCACCGTGGCGGCGTGGGCCTCGGAGCCCTTGCCGCCGTGGTGGCCGTCCTCGACCAGCTTCTTGGCGTTGTCCCAGGCGCCGCCCGAGTTCGCCAGGAACACGGCCATCAGCGTGCCGCAGCCGATGGCGCCCGCCAGGAACGAGGCCAGCGCACCGACGCCGAGGCTGAAGCCGACGGCGATCGGGGCCATCACGGCCAGCAGACCGGGCGTACGCAGCTCGCGCAGGGCGTCCTGGGTACAGATGTCGACGACCTTGCCGTACTCCGGCTTCTCCGTGTAGTCCATGATCCCGGGCTTCTCCCGGAACTGCCGGCGCACCTCGAAGACCACCGCGCCCGCCGAACGGGACACCGCGTTGATCGCGAGACCGGAGAAGAGGAACACCACCGCGGCGCCCAGCATCAGGCCGACCAGGTTGTTCGGCTGGCCGATGTCCAGGTTCAGCCCGAGGTGCGCGTCCACCGTGGTGCCCGCGTCGCGGACCGCGTCGTAGATCGCGTCCTGGTACGAGCCGAACAGCGCGGACGCCGCGAGCACCGCCGTGGCGATGGCGATGCCCTTGGTGATGGCCTTGGTGGTGTTGCCCACCGCGTCCAGGTCGGTGAGGACCTGGGCGCCCGCGCCCTCGACGTCGCCGGACATCTCGGCGATGCCCTGCGCGTTGTCGGAGACCGGACCGAAGGTGTCCATCGCGACGATGACGCCGACCGTGGTGAGCAGGCCCGTACCGGCCAGCGCCACCGCGAACAGCGCGAGGGTGATCGACGTACCGCCCAGCAGGAACGCGCCGTACACGCCGAGCCCGATGAGCAGCGCGGTGTAGACGGCGGACTCCAGGCCGATGGAGATACCGGCGAGGACCACCGTGGCGGGGCCGGTCAGCGACGTCTTGCCGATGTCGCGGACCGGGCGCCGGGTGGTCTCGGTGAAGTAGCCCGTCAGCTGCTGGATGAGCGCGGCCAGCACGATGCCGATGACCACGGCCACCAGCGCGAGGATGCGCGGGTCGCCGTCG
>NZ_JBFAXR010000080.1:0-19661 GCF_040680895.1 Streptomyces sp. NPDC051940
GGCCGGGACGCCGTCGCGGAGCACTACGGGATGATCGTGTCCGTCCACGGTCTGAAGCCGGCCGCGGGCTCCGGCCGCCGCAGCCGCCGCGCGTCCAGCGTGCCCAGGATCGCGAGCACCAGGCACCAGCCCGCCGCCCCGAAGCACGCCCGCAGCGCGATGCCCAGCGGCGTCATCTCCGTGAACGGCTCCTCCGCCGTGGCGAATCCCGCCCCCGCCAGCGCGAAGAGCCCGCCGCCGAGCCACCACGCCACGTCCGCGTCCCGCCGCGTCACGACCCGGAACCGGTCCTCGGCCGCCAGCGCACAGCCCGCCGCGAAGAACACCGCGTACGCCCACCGGTGCCAGCCGGCGTAGTCCTCCTCCAGCCCCGCGAAGGCGCACAGCACCGCGAGCCCGAGGGCCGGCAGCAGGATCAGCCCGCTCCGCCGCTCCACCGCGCCCGCCACCCGGCCGACGGGCACCGCGGGCAGCAGGCGGGCCACCGGCACCAGCATCAGCGAGAAGGCGAGGAGCAGCACGACGAACCACAGATGCCCGGTCTCGAAGTGCTCCCCCTGCACCAGGAACGGGAACTCGGCGGGCTCGATCCGTACGTCGTAGAAGTCCGGCAGGAAGGCGGCGTACGACTGGTCGTACGACGAGGACGCCGACCGCAGCCGCAGCCACTGCGGCAGCGGGTTCAGCGCCAGCGTGACGAACACCAGCGGCACGCCGAGCCGCAGCAGCCGCCCCCGGGTGAAACCCGCCCCGCCGCGGCGGCGCAGGGAGTACCAGGCGCCGAGGCCCGAGATGGGGAACAGCGCGGGCATCGCCCAGACGACGGCGAAGCCCGCCAGGATCATGATGGCGCCGGTCGTCTCGTCGTTCTTGACGTAGTAGTCGTCGTCCGAGGCGAACACCAGCGCCGAGTGGAAGAAGATCAGCCCGAGTACGACCAGCATCCGCACGGCGTCGAGTTCCGGCCGCCGTTCGGGTGCCGCCGCCCGCTCCGGTTCCGCCCGTGTGGCCATGCCGCCCGCCTCTCCCCCGTACCGACCGGTGTCGCCCCTCAGTCTCCGAGCGGACGCCGCCGGCGGGAAGCACGGCGGCAACTCGCCCAGGTTGCACGCTGGTTGCGCCGTCCTGCCCGCCCCTTGACGCGGATCCGCCAACGTCCGGACAATCTCAGCCACTTCCCCCACACCGACCTGGAGGACTGTTGACTCACGGCCCCTCACGGCGTGCCACGCTGCTCGCCGCGGCCGGCGGTGCGCTCGCGCTGCCCGTCATATGCTCCGGACCCGCCTTCGCCGCCGCGCCCGCCCCGTCGGGGCCGCGCGAGCTGCCCCTCGTCACCAACCCCCGCCACCCGGCCGCCGTGTACGGCCCCGACGCCGCGCGCAGCGCCCACCCCGAGCCGCTGAACGCCACCGTCGGATGCGCCCTGTCCGGTGGGGGGCGCGCCTGATGGCCACCTTCGTCACCCGTTCCCAGTGGGGCGCCCGCGCGCCCAAGAGCGTCAGCACCAACATCACGCCGGCGCAGGGCGGCGTCGTCGTGCACCACGTCGACGCGGTCAAGGTCGCGGAGGCCAGCCACGCCGACTGCGCGGCGCAGGTGCGCGGCATCCAGAACTACCACATGGACTCCAACGGCTGGTCGGACATCGCCTACAGCCATCTCGCCTGCGTCCACGGCTACCTGTTCCAGGGCCGCGGCGAGGGCGTGCGCACCGCCGCCCAGGGCACCACCCAGGGCAACGACGACTGGTACGCGGTGTGCTCGCTGACCGGCGGCACCAGCAGCAACTACGACACGATCACCGCCGCGCTGATCGACACGATCCGCTACGGCATCAACCGCCTGCGGGTCTCCGGCGGCGCCGCCCAGGCCATCACCGGCCACCGCGACCACCACTCCACCGACTGCCCGGGCAACCTGTACGCCCGCGTGCTCACCGGCGAGGTCAACCCCGGCGGCGGCCCGCTGCCGTACCCCGGGGTGAGCTTCCGCCAGCCGCCCACCTTCGTCCACGCGTCGGTGGCCACCTGGCAGTACCAGATGAACGCCCGGTTCGGCTACTCGCTGTCCGTGGACGGCCAGTACGGACCCGGTTCCGACACCGCCTGCCGTGACTTCCAGGGCGACCACGGACTCACCGTGGACGGCGTCGTCGGGCCCATGACCTGGGGCGCCACCTTCGCGTAACGCCCCGGCGCACCACCGGTCCACGCCCCACCGTCGGCCGCAGCACCCGCACCAGCTCGCCGTACCCACTTAACTCACAAGGGGGCAGATCAGATGCGTCTGCCACGCATAGTCACCGCGCTGGCGGCCGGCCTCGGCCTGCTGCTCGGCGCCATCACCGCGCTGCCCGCCCAGGCGGACGGCACCGACGGCGGGGCGGCTCCGGCCCAGTGGCGCAGCTACTGGGTCGACGCCTTCAACCCCGGTATCTACACGCCCGCCCAGGTCCAGAACCTGGTGCGGGACGCCCTCGACGTCAACGCCAACGCGCTGATCGTCCAGACCGCCCGGCGCTACGACTGCTTCTGCAACAACGCGCTGTACCCGCGCACCGACGCGGCGATCGCGGCGCTGCCGTACGACCCGCTGGCGGACATCGTCCGGCAGGGCCACGCGGCCGGGCTCGAGGTGCACGCCTGGGTCAACGTCAACACCATGTGGAACAGCGCCACCGCACCCCGCTCCCCCGACCACGTCTTCAACCAGCACGGCCCGGGCGCGACCGGCGCCGAGCGCTGGCTGAACAAGAAGGCGAACGGCCAGGAGCTGGTGGGCGCCAACGCGTACGTCGACCCCGGCGTACCGGCCGCGGTGGACTACATCGTGCGCGGCATCCAGAGCATCGTCCGCAACTACGACGTGGACGGCATCAACCTCGACTACGTCCGCTACCCGGACGGCAGCTCCACCACCACGCACAGCGACTGGGGCTACAACGACGTCTCCGTGGCCCGCTTCCAGCACGCCACCGGCCGTACGGACGTCCCCGCGCCGTCCGACCCGGCGTGGGGCGACTGGCGGCGCGACCAGGTGACCAACCTGGTGCGCAAGATCTATCTGGGCATCTGGGAGGTCGACCCGCAGGCCCGGCTCTCCATGGACGCCATCACCTACGGCCACGGCCCGTCGGCCGTGGGCGGCTGGGAGAAGACGCGGACGTACGCCGAGGTGCTGCAGGACTGGGCCGGCTGGCTGGACGAGGGGATCATGGACACCGCGGTGACCATGAACTACAAGCGCAACTGGAACCCCGACCAGGCGCTGATGTTCTCCGAGTGGTCGGAGTTCATGGCCGACCACCAGGGCGGACGCCAGGCGGTCAACGGGCCCGCGCTCTACCTCAACAGCGTCGAGGACTCCCTCGCCCAGGTGCGGGAGATCCTGCGCCCGACCGCGGCCGGCAACAAGGCGGCGGGCTGGAGCGGCTACTCCTACGCCAACCCCAGCATGAACGTGGCGGCGAACGGCCTGGCGGCCGAGCGCGCCAAGCTGGTGGCGGCCCTGACCCAGGGCGAGGACGCGCCGTTCAAGGACGACGCGTCGGTGCCCGGCATGCCGTGGAAGCAGGCGCCGGCGGACGGCCATGTGACCGGTGTGCTCACGCTGCGCGGCGGGGCCGCGCTGGACCAGCTGCCGGTGACGCTGCGGTCGCTCACCACCGGCGCGTCGGAGACCACCCGGTTGAGCGACGGCTCGGGCTGGTTCGGCTTCGCCCATGTGGATCCGGGTGTGTACCTGGTGTCCGTGGACCTGCCGGACGGTGTGGTCGGCTCGCCCGCGACCGTGGTGACGGTGACGGAGGGCGGGATCGCGAAGGCGGAGTTCCCGCTGTTCCTCAGCGTTCCGTAGGACACGCCGGAGGCGGCCGGCGGGTGCGATCACCCGCCGGCCGTCTCCTCACGCCCAGCCGTCCAGATGGAGGTTCCACCGCCCCGGCAGCCCCATCAGGCTGATCGTCGACAGGGGCATCACGTCGATCCGCCAGTACGTCGCGGGCGGCGCCTTCAGCGCGTACACCAGGGCGGCCCGGACCACGGACGGCTCGGTGACGGCGAGCAGCAGGCTGCCGTCCGCCGGACGGGTGTCGATCCAGCTGCCCACCCGGCGGATGAAGTCCATCAGCGGCTCGCCGCCGTGCGGGGCGGAGTACGGATCGGCCAGCCACGCGTCGACCACCTGCGGCTCGGCCCGCATCACCTCCTGGAGCGTGTGCCCCCGCCACCGCCCCATGTCGCAGTCGCGCAGCGCCAGCTGGGCCAGCGGCGCCAGCCCCAGCACGCGTCCGGTCTCACGCGCCCGCGGCGACGGCGAGCAGTAGCGCAGGTCGGCCGACGCGAGCGGCCCCAGCGCGGGCAGCGCGCGTTCCGCCTCGGCCCAGCCTCCCGCGTCCAGCGGCAGGTCGTCGTCGAACCGCTCGGCGAGCCGGGAGGACGAGTTCCGGGCCGCCGCCAGAAACGTGAGGCGAACGCTCATGAGGCGGATCATAGGAGCGAGATCACTGCTTGCCCAGAGCCATCCATTGGCCAGGGTTTTCCAGCGCCCGGAATCCGAGCTTCTCGTATACGCCGTGTGCATCCGCGGTGGCCAGAAGGATACGGCGGAGCCCCAGCGGCTCCAGCTGGTCGCGGATCGCGGCGACCAGCCCGGTGCCCAGACCGAGCCCGCGGGCGGCCGGATCGACGTACACGTCGCACAGCCAGGCGAAGGTCGCCCGATCCGTGACGATCCGGGCATACGCCACCTGATCGCCCGTTGCCCGGTCGTACGCCCCGAAGTTGAGGGAGTGGTCGAACGCCCGCTCCTGCTGCTCCCGGCTGCGGCCGAGCGCCCAGTAGGCGTCGCCGGAGAGCCAGCGGTGGACGAGGGCCCGGTCCAGCCGGGCGGGGTCGGCGGAGATCTCGAAGCGGTCGCTCATCCGGCCAGGCTGTCACAGGCCCGGCCGAGGCGGTGCACCCCCTCGGCGATCTCGCCGGGCTCCGCCGGGGAGACGAAACTCAGCCGCAGATGCGGCGCCGGGGGCTCGGCGGGGAAGTAGTGGCGGCCGGCGGCCACGGCGACGCCCTCGCGCAACGCCGCGGCGGCCAGGGCGCGTTCGTCCGTTCCGTCGGGCAGCCGCTGCCAGACGTGGAAGCCGCCGGGCGAGACGCGGGGCGGCGTCCACCCGGGGAGCCGGGTCCGCAGCGCGGTCAGCAGCACCTCCCGCCGGGCGCGCAACTCCCCCGCCACGGTCCGCAGATGCCGGGACCAGGCGGGGGAGCCGACGAGCTCCAGCGCGGCCTCCTGCAGCGGCCTGGGGACGAAGAAGCTGTCGACGATCTGGATCGCGCGCAGCCGGTCCACCACCGGGCCGCGGGCGGCGATGGCGCCGACGCGCAGGCTGGGCGAGGTCACCTTGGTCAGGGACGTGATGTGGACGACGACCCCGTCGTGGTCCTCGGACATCAGGGTGGGCGGCAGCTCGCCCGCGTCCTCGTGGACGACCCGGCGGGCGAAGTCGTCCTCGATCACGAACGCCCCCGCCTCGCGCGCGATCCGCACCACCTCGGCGCGCCGCTCGGGCGCGAGCATGGCGGTGGTCGGGTTCTGGAACAGGGGCTGGCAGACGAACACCCGCGCGCCGGTGGCACGGAAGGCGTCGGCCAGCAGGTCCGTACGCACCCCGCCGGCGTCCATCGGCACGGGCACCGGCCGCAGGCCGAACGCGCGGGCGGCCGCGAGCAGTCCGGGATACGTCGGCGACTCGACCAGCACCGGCGCCCCGGGGGACGCCAGCGCACGCAGGGCGCCGGTGAGGGCGGGCTGTCCGCCGCCGGTCACCAGGACCTGGGAGGGCGTGACGCCGCCGATCTCGCGGGCGAACCAGGCGCGCAGCTCGGCGACCCCCTCGGTCGGCGGCCGGTCCCAGGCGCCCGGCCGGCGGCCGGCCCGCGCGAGGGCGGCGGCCAGCGCCCGCTCGGGCTGCAGGGCGGCGTGCAGATAGCCGCCGCTCAGCTCGACGACGCCGGCGGGCGGGGTGGCCAGGGTGACCAGCAGGTCGGAGGCGTCGACGGAGCGCGGCACGCCGTCGGCGGCGAGTTCGGCGCTCAGCGCGATCGCCTGCCAGGACGTGTCCCCGGCGGCCGCCACTGAGGGCCCGCTCTCCGCCCGGAACGCACCGGCGCCCGGCCGGGTCGTCACCAGCCCCTCCGCGGTGAGCTGCCTCAGGGCGGCGGAGACCGTGACCGGGCTGACCCGGTACCGCTCGACGAGAACCCTGCTGGAGGGCAGCTTCTCACCCGGGGAGTAGCGCTTCACTTCGTCACGCATGACTCGTGCAAGATTCGCGGTACTGCTACTGTCTGGCATGAGAGAAGAGAATAGCGCTACTGCCCAGTTGACGATAGCGGTCACGGAGCCGGCCCCGCCTGCCGCCACCGCTCCCGCCGCCGCGGACAGTGCGCCCGGGGGTTTCTGGCACTCCTCCTGGGGCGGCAGCGCGCTCGCCGCCCTCGGCGTGATCAGCTTCTCGCTCACCTTCCCCGGCACCGTGTGGGCCCTGGACGGCTTCGGCCCCTGGTCGACGGTGGCCGTCCGGCTGCTGCTCGCCGCGCTCATCGCCGGCGGCTGTCTGCTCGCCCTGCGCGTGCCGGTGCCGAAGCGCGCCGACTGGCCGGGGCTGGCCGTGGTCGCCGGCGGTGTGGTCATCGGCTTCCCGCTGCTCACCACGCTGGCCCTGCAGACGTCCACCACCTCGCACGCGGCCGTCGTCGTCGGCCTGCTCCCGCTGACCACGGCGGCCCTGGCGGCCTTCCGTACGGGCGTGCGCCCCTCGCGCACCTTCTGGACGGCGGCGGTGGGCGGGGCGGCGGTCGTCGCCGTGTTCACCGTGCAGCAGAGCGGCGGGGCCCTGAGCACCGCGGACCTCTACCTGCTGGCGGCGCTGCTGGTGTGCGCCGCCGGCTACACCGAGGGCGGCCGGCTGGCCCGTACGATGCCGGGCTGGCAGGTCATCGCCTGGGCGCTGGTGCTGTGCCTGCCGCTGTCGCTGCCGGGCGCGCTGATCGCGGTGACGACGGAGCCGGTGCAGCTCACCGGGCACGCCGTCGCGGGCGTGCTGTGGCTGGCGGTGGGGTCCCAGTTCGTGGGGCTGCTGGTCTGGTACCGGGGCATGGCCGTGATCGGCGTACCGCGGGCCAGCCAGCTGCAGCTGGCCCAGCCGCTGCTGACCCTCGTCTGGTCCGTCGGACTGCTCGGCGAGCACCTGCCCCTGGCGGCCCCGCTGGCGGCGGTGGGCGTGCTGGTCTGCATCGCGGTCACCCAGCGGGCGGCACGCTGAGCGAACGGGAATCCCGGCCGAGCTCTGCCGGGATTCCGGGCGCGCTCAGAGAGGCCAAGTCGCGCGTAGCGCCATAAACTGGCTGTCACAGACCCCAATCACACAGCCACGCGGACGGGAGGTCGACCGCAATGCGAGCCGAAAAGGGCGACAAGCTGCTCACCCACGGCCGGATCGTCGGACAGCACGACCGGGTCGGAGAGATCGTCGAGGTGCTCGGAACGGGTGGCGAGCCTCCGTACCGGGTGAAGTTCGACGACGGTCACGAGTGCGTGATGACGCCGGGCCCGGACTCCGTCGTACAGCACCCGGGTACGACGGAGACCGGGACGCGGTGACTAGATCCGGGGCGCGAGCGCCGGACGCTGGTAGTGGTCGGCCACCAGCTGGCTGACCGCGCCCAGCGGATCCTGCGGGAGCAGCTTCGCGGAGAAGTAGATGTTCCCCTTGACCTGCGGATAGTCCTTGCAGAACGTCAGATGCCGGGACAGCTCGGCGGGGTCGAACCACGCCGACGGCTGTCCCGCCGTCCCCACCTTGTACAGCGCCTCACCTATGTAGAGGTTCACGTTCGTGCCGGCGACCACGTCGTTCCACCACGGCACGAGCACCTGGTAGTCGGCGGCGGTCATCCCGATGTGCCAGTAGACCTGCGGGCATATGTAGTCCAGCCACTCCTCGCGGACCCACTTGCGGGTGTCGGCGTAGAGGCTGTCGTACGTCTGCGCCCCGGCGGTCGTGGCCGATCCCAGCACCGGGTCGGTGGCCGCGTTGCGCCACACGCCGAACGGGCTGACGCCGAACTGGACGTGCGGCTTGATCTCCTTGATCCGCAGGCCCAGTTCGCGGATCAGCCGGTCGATGTTGTCGCGCCGCCAGTCGGCCTTGGTGGCGAAGTTCCCGCCGTACTGCTGGTACTGCGCCTCGTCGGCGAACTCCTGGCCGGCCACCGGGTAGGGGTAGAAGTAGTCGTCGAAGTGGACGGCGTCGATGTCGTAGTTCCGGACGGCGTAGAGGATCGCGTCCTGGATGAAGGCGCGGGCCTCCGGGATGCCCGGGTTGTAGTAGATCTTGCCGCCGTACGGCACGACCCAGTCGGGGTGCACGTTCGCCGGGTGGTCCGCGACCAGCTTCTCCGCCTTGGCGTCGTTGCGGATCCGGAACGGGTTGAACCAGGCGTGCAGCTGCAGGTCCCGCTTGTGCGCCTCGCGCACCGCGAAGCCCAGCGGGTCCCAGCCGGGGTCCTGGCCCTGGACGCCGGTCAGGAACTCCGACCAGGGCTCGTACGGCGAGGGGAACATCGCGTCGGCGGTCGGGCGGACCTGGAAGACCACCGTGTTCAGCCGCCGGGCCACCGCCTCGTCCAGCCGGGCCAGCAGCTGGCGCTTCTGCTCGGTCGCGGACAGGCCCTGGCTCATCGGCCAGTCTATGTTCGCCACGGTGGCGATCCAGCTGCCCCGCATCTGCACCGCCGGGCGGCCCAGGAAGTCCGTCTGCGCGGCGCCGGCCGGCGCCGCGGCCACGGCCCGGCCGCCGCCGAGCGTGAGCGCCCCCAGAGCGCCGGCTGCCGCCACCGCGCCGAAACGGCGGCGGCTCAGCGTCTCCCGTGCCCCGTGTGTCCCGGACGTGCTGCTCCCCATCAGTTCCTCCGACTCATCCGACAGCTGACGAGCCCGGCCGCGGGCACGCCGAAGGGCGCGCTTCTCACGCGTACCGGGCTCCGGAAGTGGTCTGAACCACTCCGCAGTTCGCGCTCATCCTTACGGTCCGGATCACGCGAAAACAAGGCTGTGGCCGGTATCACTGCCGCATTTCATTGGTCTAAGCCGCAGAATCTTCTGTGGCCGCCGCCCGGGTGAGCGCTCGTTCACCGGCCTCCGGTAACGTCGGCCACGTCCACGACACCCCAGGGAAAGGCACGTACGCCGTGAGCGACATCCAGCGCGTCGGAGTGGTCGGCGCAGGACAGATGGGCGCGGGCATCGCCGAGGTCTTCGCCCGGTCCGGCCTCGACGTGAAGGTCGCCGAGATCACCGGCGAGGCGCTGGAGCTGGGCCGCACCCGGCTGCACAACTCCCTGGGGAAGGCCGCCGAGCGCGGCAAGATCACCGAGCAGGAGCGGGACGAGACGCTCGCGCGCCTCAGCTTCACCACGGACCTCGGCGAGTTCGCCGACCGGGATCTGGTGATCGAGGCCGTGGTGGAGAACGAGCAGGTCAAGACGGAGATCTTCCAGATCCTGGACCAGGTCGTGACCCGCCCCGACGCGATCCTCGCCTCGAACACGTCCTCCATCCCGCTGGTGAAGCTCGCGGTCGCCACCTCGCGCCCCGACCACGTCATCGGCATCCACTTCTTCAACCCGGCGCCCGTGCAGAAGCTCGTCGAGCTGATCCCCGCGCTGACCACCAGCGAGGAGACGGTCAGGCGGGCGGAGGAGCTGGCAGCCAAGATCCTCGGCAAGCACGCGATCCGCGCCCAGGACCGCTCCGGCTTCATCGTCAACGCGCTCCTGGTCCCCTACCTCCTCTCCGCCATCCGCATGTTCGAGTCGGGCCTGGCGACCCGGGAGGACATCGACAACGGCATGGAGCTGGGCTGCGCCCACCCGATGGGCCCGCTGAAGCTGTCGGACCTGATCGGCCTGGACACGATCGTCTCGATCGCGGACTCGATGTACACCGAGTACCGCGAGCCGCTGTACGCCGCCCCGCCGCTGCTGCAGCGCATGGTGGACGCGGGGCGGCTGGGGCGGAAGTCGGGGGCCGGGTTCTACACGTACGCGTGAGCACGGCCGCGTCCGAAGGGTTTGCCTTGACCGGCGGATCGCGGAACGTCCGGGGCGTCCCGGTCGTCTTCTCAGGCAGGCGTCTGTCCGCCTCGCGGACGGGCCCCTGGTGCCTTACGACCGATGCGACGGGCGTCCGCCCGTCCATGTAGCCTCGGGCCGTACCCGTGGCTGCGGCTGTCACCGCCGATCAACAGGAGCTCCCTTCCGTGACGACGACACTGGCCCTCGGTCCCAGCTGGCTGGACCCGGACTATCTGATCCAGACCTTCGGTCTGATCGGTGTCCTCGGGATCGTCTTCGCCGAGTCGGGCCTGCTGATCGGCTTCTTCCTGCCCGGTGACTCGCTGCTGTTCACCACGGGGCTGCTCGTCGCGGGCGACAAGCTGGACTCCCCGCTGTGGCTGGTCTGCGTGCTGATCTGGCTCGCGGCGGTGGCCGGTGACCAGGTCGGCTACCTCTTCGGCCGCAAGGTCGGGCCGTCGCTCTTCCGCCGGCCGGACTCGCGGCTGTTCAAGCAGGAGAACGTGGAGAAGGCGCACGACTTCTTCGAGCGGCACGGCTCGAAGTCAATCGTCCTGGCGCGCTTCGTGCCCATCGTTCGTACGTTCACGCCGATCGTGGCGGGCGTGAGCCGCATGAACTACCGCACGTTCGTGACGTTCAACGTCATCGGCGGTCTGCTCTGGGGCGTGGGGGTCACGGTCCTCGGGTACTTCCTCGGCCAGATCGACTTCGTGCACAAGAACATCGAGGCGATCCTGATCCTGATCGTGCTGCTCTCGGTGGTCCCGATCGCAATCGAGTTCCTCCGCGCACGCCGCGCCTCCACCCGCTCCGAGGAGTCCCCGACCCCCTCCCGGGGCCGGCACGCAAAGCGCTGACCATCCAGCCCGTCCGGCGTTTGAGGACTGAGGCGCGAAGCGCCGAACCGCGCCGCAGGCGCCAGCGCGACAGAGCCCGCCACCCCCGAGCCGAAGGCTCAAAGGGTGACGGGCTCTCGACGGGGACCGCGGAGCTTCACGCTCCGCGAAGCACCGCACCCGTACGCTCACCGGCCACGGCGACAGCCGCATCGCGCGCCGCGGAGGCCTCGTCGACGGTGAGCGTGCGATCCGCGGCGCGGAACCGCAGAGCGTACGCCAGGGACTTCCGGCCCTCGCCGACCTGGTCACCGGTGTAGACGTCGAACAGCCGGATCGACTCCAGCAGCTCCCCCGCACCGGACCGCAGCGCCGCCTCCACGGAGGCAGCCGGCACCGTCGCCTCGACCACGAGCGCGACGTCCTGCGTGGCGACCGGGTAGTTCGAGATCGACGGGGCGACGGGCGCGGAGCCCGCCTGGCCCAGCAGATCGAGGCTGATCTCCATGGCCGAGGTCCGCTCGGGCAGCGACAGCGCCTTGACGACCCGCGGGTGCAGCTCGCCGGCGTGGCCGACCAGCGTCTTCTGACCGCCCACCTCGGCGTACAGCGCCGCGCACCGGCCGGGGTGCCACGGCTCGTGCTGGTCGGCCTCGACCACGAGGGACACGCCCGCCTCGGCGGCGACGAGGCGACCCGCCTCGACCGCGTCCGCCCAGGTCGTGGGACGGCCCTTGCCCCACCATCCGGCCTGCTCACGCGCACCGGCCAGCACGACCGCCGCCCGCCGCGGCTGCTTGGGCAGCGCGGCCTCCAGCGAGGCGATCTCCTCGTCCGTGGGACGCCGGTCCACGGGCAGCCGGACCGCCGCGGGCGCGCCCGCCACCGGCCGGAAGACCAGACCGGTCTCGAACAGGGCCACGTCATGAGAGCCCCGGCTCTCGTTGCGGCGCAGCGCACCGAGCAGCCCCGGCAGCAGCGTCGTACGGAGCGCGGGCTCCTCGTCGCTCAGCGGGTTGACCAGCGTGACCACGGAACGACGCGCGTCCCCGGCCGGGAGTCCGAGCTGGTCGAAGACCGACTCGCTCAGGAACGGGTAGCACGGCGCCTCGACGTACCCCGCCCCCGCCAGCGCCCGGCCGACCCGCCGGTGCAGCCGCTGCCGCGCGGTCAGGCCGCGGCCCGCCGGGGGCTTCGGCAGCGTGGAGGGCAGGTTCTCGTAGCCCTCCAGCCGGATGACCTCCTCGGCGAGGTCGTTCGGCGCCGCGAGGTCGGGCCGCCAGGACGGCACGGACACCGTCAGCTCGTCGGCCCCGTACACGTCGCAGCCGATCTCCTGCAGCCGGCGTACGACCGTCTCACGCCCGTACGCGACACCCGCCACCCGGTCGGGGTGGTCGGCCCGCATCAGGATCGTGCGGGGCGCGGACGGCGCGGCGACCTCCGTGACGCCCGCCTCCGCCGTACCGCCCGCGAGCAGGACCAGCAGGTCCACCGCGCGCTGCGCGGCCGCGGGGCCCGCCTGCGGGTCGACGCCGCGCTCGAAGCGCTTGGACGCCTCCGAGGACAGCTTGTGGCGCCGGGCCGTACGCGCGATGGCCACCGGGTCGAAGTGCGCGGCCTCGATGACGATCTCGGTCGTGCCCTGCACCTCGCCGAGCAGCGACTCCCGCTCCGCGGCGTCGGCGATCTCGGTGTTGGCGCCGCCCATCACGCCGGCCAGCCCGATCGGGCCGTTGCCGTCGACGATGAGGAGGTCCTCGCCGTCGAGGGTGCGCTCGACGTCGTCGAGCGTGGTCAGCTTCTCGCCGGGCGTGGCCCGGCGTACGCCGATCGCACCGCTGATCAGCTTCCGGTCGTACGCGTGCAGCGGCTGGCCGATCTCCAGCATCACGTAGTTCGTGATGTCCACGGCCAGCGAGATCGGGCGCATGCCGGCCTTCTGCAGCCGGCGCTGCATCCACAGCGGCGAACGCGCCTCGGGGTCGACGCCGACCACCGTGCGGGCGGTGAAGCGGTCGCAGCCGGCGAGGTCGGCGACCTCCACCGGGTAGCCGTACTCGTTCGGCCCGGGCACGTCCAGCAGCGCCGGGTCACGCAGCGGCAGCCCGTACGCGATGGCCGTCTCCCGGGCGACGCCGCGCAGCGACAGGCAGTAGCCGCGGTCGGCGGTCACGGCGATGTCGAGGACCTCGTCGACCAGCTGGAGCAGCTCGATCGCGTCCGTGCCGGGCTCGTACTCCGGCGGCAGCACGATGATGCCGTCGTGGTCGTCGCCCATGCCCAGCTCGCGGGCGGAGCAGATCATGCCCTCGGAGGTCTTGCCGTACGTCTTGCGGGCGGCGATCTCGAAGTTGCCGGGGAGTACGGCGCCGGGCAGCACGACGACGACCTTGTCGCCGACGTTGAAGTTGCGCGCGCCGCAGATCAGGTTCTGCGGCTCGCCCGTGCCGTTGGCCTCGCCGACGTCCACCTGGCACCAGCGGATCGGCTTCTTGAACTCGGTCAGCTCCTCGATCGCGAGGACCTTGCCGACGACGAGCGGACCCTTCAGGCCGTCACCGAGCTGCTCGACCGTCTCCACCTCGAGCCCGGCCGAGATGAGCTTGGCCTGGACGTCGCGGCCGGAGATGCCGGCCGGCAGGTCGACGTACTCCCGCAGCCACGAAAGCGGGACTCGCATCAGATCTCCATCCCGAACGGCCGGGTGAACCGGACGTCACCCTCGACCATGTCTCGCATGTCATGGACGTTGTGGCGGAACATCAGCATCCGCTCGATGCCGAAGCCGAAGGCGTAGCCGCTGTACTTCTCCGGATCGATGCCGCAGGCCACCAGGACCTTGGGGTTGACCATGCCGCAGCCGCCCAGTTCGATCCAGCCCTCGGAGGAGCAGGTGCGGCAGGGGCGGTCCGGGTTGCCGACGGACTCGCCGCGGCAGACGTAGCAGACCATGTCCATCTCGGCGGACGGCTCGGTGAAGGGGAAGTGGTTCGGCCGCAGCCGGGTCTTCATGCCCTCGCCGCCGAACAGCTCGCGGACCATGTGGTCCAGCGTGCCCTTCAGGTCCGCCATGGTCAGGCCCTCGTCGACGGCGAGCAGCTCGACCTGGCCGAAGACCGGGGTGTGGGTGGCGTCCAGCTCGTCGGTGCGGTAGACGCGGCCCGGGCAGATCACGTACACCGGGGGCTCGCGGTCCAGCATGGAGCGGATCTGGACGGGCGAGGTGTGGGTGCGCAGCACCAGGCCGGAGTCCTCGCCGCCGTCCGAGCCGCGCACGAAGAACGTGTCCTGCTCGGTACGGGCCGGATGGTCCGGGCCGATGTTCAGCGCGTCGAAGTTGAACCACTCGGCCTCGACCTCGGGGCCCTCGGCGACCTCGTAGCCCATGGCCACGAAGACGTCCTCGATGCGCTCCGAGAGCGTGGTGAGCGGATGCCGGGCGCCGGCGGGGATCCGGTCGTACGGCAGGGAGACGTCGACGGCCTCCTCCACCAGCACGCGGGCGTCGCGCTCCGCCTCCAGCTCCTCCTGGCGCTCCTTGAGGGCCTTGTTCACGGCGCCGCGTGCCTGGCCCACGCGCTTGCCGGCGTCGGCCTTGGCGTGCGGCGGCAGGGCGCCGATCTCACGGTTGGCGAGCGCGAGCGGCGAGCGGTCGCCGCAGTGGGCGGTCTTCGCCTCGCGGAGCTGCTCGAGGTCGGCGGCGGCGGCGAACGCCGCGACCGCCTCGTCGCGCATCCGCTCGATTGCTTCCGGCTTCAGTGCCTCGACCTCGACAGGGTCGTACGACTTGTTGGGTGCGGACATCCTCTTCCCGTACTTCCGATTGGCTGGCTGCGCGCTCTTGCCCGGTCATGGGTGGCCGGTAGTGCCCTTGTGCCAAAGCACGAGTCTAGACGGCGCGCGGGGGTCGTTTACGCCTGTGGGTGCCGGTCACCCGTGGTCGAGGCGCCGGGGCGGGCGTCAGGCGTGCTGGTGTGGCCCGTGGGCGCCGCTCAGGCCAGATGGGCCGGGGCGCCGACGGGCAGGGTAAATCGGAAGCGGGCGCCGCCGCCGGGGGCGCGGCTGACCGAGATCGTGCCGCCGTGGGCCTCGACGATGCCCTTGACGATGTACAGGCCCAGCCCCGTGCCGCCGCGCTTGCTGCCCCGCCAGAAGCGGGTGAAGACGCGGCTCATCGACTCCTCGGGGATGCCGGGGCCTTCGTCGCTCACGGTGACCTCAGTGCCTTCCATGCCGTCCGCGCCTGCCGTTGCCCCCTGCCCGGGGGACGGTGTGACCTCGATCGTGACAGTTCCGGCGCCGTGGCGCACGGCGTTTTCCAGCAGGTTGCCCAGGACCTGGTCGATCTTGTCGGGATCGGCCCACAGGTCGGGCAGCTCCGGCGAGACGAGCGTGACGAAGCGGCCGGGGTCCTCCCCCGCCGTCGTCTGCGCCTCGACGTGCCGGCGTACGGCGGCGGCGATGTCGACGCGCTGGCGCCGCACCTCCAGCCGGCCGGAGTCGATCCGGGAGATGTCCAGCAGCTCGGCGATCAGCCGCGTGACGCGGTTGGCGTCGGCGTGGACCGTCTCCAGCATCAGGCGCTTCTGGTCGTCGGTGAAGCGCTCCCACTTGGCGAGCAGGGTCGCCGTGAAGCCCTTGACCGACGTGAGCGGGGAGCGCAGCTCGTGGGCGACGGTGGCGATCAGCTCGGCGTGGCTGCGCTCGTTGCGCAGCCGGGCCTCGGTGGAGCGCAGGGTGATCACGAGGCGGTGCAGGGGCCCGGCGGGGTGCTGGCGGACGTAGCGGGCGGCGACGAGCACCTCGCGGTTGCCCGGGAGCAGCAGATGGCGCTCGGGCTGGGCGCTGCGGATGGCGAGCCCGCCGTACGGGTCGGTGAGCGTCCACCAGCGGCGCCCCTTGAGGTCCTCCAGCGGGAGCGCCTCGTCGACGGGGCGGCCGAGCGCCTCGGCCGGCGTGCTGGCGGTGATCCGGGCGGCGGCCGCGTTGAAGCAGATCACGCGCCCCGTCTCGTCGGCCACGACGAGTCCGTCGGGCAGATCGTCGGGGTCCAGGCCAAGCGTCTTGAGATCACTGACGTCGTCGGTGAAATCCATGGCAACCCCCTTTCGCCGGCCGGGTGTTGCTCGTCTCCCCGTTGACTGGCTCCCGGCCAGGCCACCTTACTCGGTGAAGGTTGCGATGGGGCACCCGCGCGGGTGACGTTCCGCACGCACACGCTTACCCGTTCGGGGGCACCGCCATCCTACGAACGGCAGCCGCCGGGAGTGCGCTGGGCGCGTGCCGAGGCGTACAGGCAGACCGCCGCCGCCGTGGCCAGGTTCAGGCTCTCCGCCCGGCCGTGGATCGGGACGCGGATCACCGCGTCCGCCAGGGCGCGGGTCTCCTCCGGCAGGCCCCACGCCTCGTTGCCGAAGACCCAGGCCGTGGGGCCGGCCAGCGCCCCCTTGTCGAGCTCGTCGTCCAGGTCGCGCTCCCCCGCGCCGTCCGCGGCGACGATGCGCACGCCCGCCGAGCGCAGGCCCTCGACCGCCCGCTCCACGGGCACGCCGACGGCGACCGGCACGTGGAACAGGCTGCCGACGGAGGCGCGCACCGACTTCGGGTTGTACAGGTCGACGGAGGCGTCCGTCAGGATCACCGCCTCGGCGCCCGCCGCGTCCGCGCAGCGCAGCACGGTCCCGGCGTTCCCCGGGTCGCGGACGTGCGCCAGCACGGCCACGAGCTTGGGCTTCGCGGCGAGGATGTCCTCGAAGGAGGCGTCCACGAAGCGGCAGACCCCGACCAGCCCCTGCGGGGTGACGGTGTGCGAGATCTCCGCCATGACCTCGTCGGTGGCGGTGTGCACCCGCGCCCCGGCGGCGCGCGCGGCGTCCACGATGTCCGCGTACCGCTCGGCGGCCTCGACGGTCGTGAAGAGCTCCAGCAGCGTCGGCTCGCCGTCGGCGTCGTGGCCGACGGCCTCCCGTACCGCCTGCGGCCCCTCGGCGAGGAAGCGCCGCTCCTTGCCGCGGAAGGCGCGCCGCGACAGCCGCCGCGCGGCGGCCACACGGGCGGAGCGCACGGAGGTCAGCTCGGGGGTCGGGGGTGGGGTCACGCTCGTACTCACTCCGTCGTACTGGGGTGCGGGGGAGGTGGGGCGGTGGGGCGGGTGGTGCGGTCGGTGCGGGGCGGTGCGGGGAACGACAGGACCCGCAGGGCTCAGCCCTGCGGGTCCTGACTCAGCCGTTGGCGAGAAGTGTCGCTCAGGCGGCGGTCTTCGGCGCGTTGACGTCGCTCGGAAGGGCCTTCTGGGCCGCCTCGACGAGCGCGGCGAACGCGTTCGAGTCGTTGACCGCGAGGTCGGCCAGCATCTTGCGGTCCACCTCGATGTTGGCGGCCTTCAGACCCTGGATGAAGCGGTTGTAGGTGATGCCGTTGGCGCGGGCAGCGGCGTTGATGCGCTGGATCCACAGCTGACGGAAGTCGCCCTTGCGCTTCTTGCGGTCGTTGTAGTTGTAGACGAGGGAGTGGGTGACCTGCTCCTTCGCCTTGCGGTACAGGCGGGAACGCTGGCCGCGGTAGCCGCTGGCCTGCTCGAGGATCGCGCGGCGCTTCTTCTGGGCGTTCACTGCCCGCTTGACGCGTGCCATTTTTCAAACTCCTTGGTTACGAATGGTCCCGGGACGGGTGCGCTCGGCGCGGGTTGTTCACGCGCCGGCGCGGGGTGTTACTTGCCGAGAAGCTTCTTGATCTTCTTGGCGTCGGCCGGGGCCATCTCCTCGGTGCCCGTGAGGCGACGGGTCAGGCGGGAGGACTTGTGCTCGAGCAGGTGGCGCTTGCCGGCGCGCTCGCGCAGCACCTTGCCAGAGCCAGTGATCTTGAAGCGCTTCTTGGCACCGCTGTGCGTCTTGTTCTTCGGCATAGCGCCGTTCACTCCTCGTCAGTGGACGCCCCCGTCCGCCGTAAAACGGCAGGCAAAAGCGCCCGGTGTTTCGGTTGGCTTTCCGACGGCCCCCTGGGCAGGGGGCGCCGTGTTGCGAGCGCGGGCTTGCGCCCGGCTCAGGCTTCGGCCGGCTCCTCGACAGGGGCCTCGACGTCGGCGTCGGCGTCGGCAGCCCGGCCCTGGCGCTCGGCCTTGCGGGCGGCCTGGGCCTCGCGGGCCTCGGCCATGGCCTCGGTCTTCTTCTTGTGCGGGCCGAGAACCATGATCATGTTGCGGCCGTCCTGCTTGGGGTTGGACTCGATGAAGCCCAGCTCCTGGACGTCGTCCGCGAGCCGCTGCAGCAGCCTGTAGCCCAGCTCGGGACGGGACTGCTCGCGACCACGGAACATGATCGTGATCTTGACCTTGTCGCCCTGCTTGAGGAAGCGGACCACGTGACCCTTCTTGGTCTCGTAGTCGTGCGGGTCGATCTTCGGCCGGAGCTTCATCTCCTTGATGACCGTGTGCGCCTGGTTCTTGCGCGCCTCACGGGCCTTCATGGCCGACTCGTACTTGAACTTCCCGTAGTCCATGAGCTTGCACACGGGGGGACGGGCGTTCGCCGCGACCTCGACCAGGTCGAGGTCGTACTCCTGCGCAAGCTCCAGGGCCTTGGCAAGCGGCACGATGCCGACCTGCTCGCCGCTGGGACCGACAAGACGCACCTCTGGGACGCGAATACGGTCGTTGATGCGGGGCTCGGCGCTGATGGGGCCTCCTCGGTAGCACCGCGCGGTTGCCTGGCGGGCAGCCGCGTCACGTCTGTGTTCGGTGACCTCAACGCGTCCTGAGCATGAAAAATGCCCCGGACGGGACACATGCGGATGCTCCTTGCCGGGGAGCACCGCCGCGGTCGCCGCGGGGCGCTACTGGACCGGTGACCCGCCTGCCCGGGGGCTGGTCGGGTGGGATGCTCAGGAGCTTCCACTTGTGGGCCGGGCACGCTAGTGACCGGCCGGTCGGGTTCCAGAGTACCAGGGTGTGCGGGGGTGTGTGCACATCGCTGCGCTCGGCGGTCGGCTGTGGGCTTGCGTCGCGTACCGCTGCGGGGGCTCCGCCCCCGGGCCCCCTTCGCGGGCTGCGCCCGCTGTTTCGCGCCTGCGGCGCTCGTCCTCAGGCGCCGGACGGGCTGGGTTCGGGCCCTTCGCCCGGATGCCCCGGGCCGGGGTCGGCGCTTCGCGCCCTCGTCGTCCGGGAGCCGGACGGGTTGGGGTGCGTCCTTCGCCCGGCGCCTGGGTGCCGGAGTTTCGGCGCTCCGCGCCTCGTCCTCAAACGCCGGACGGGCTGGGTGTGGGGCCCTCGCCCTGATGCCCAGGTGCGGCCGGGGGTCTGCGCCCACCACCCGGTACCCCTGACCGCGTCGGCGCTTCGCGCCTCGTCCTCAAGTGCCGGACGGGCTGGGGATGCCGGACCGGCTGCGGATGCCAGACGCCCTGGGCGTGACACCCCACCCTGACGCCCACGTACGGCCAGGGGTCCGCGCCCACCACCCGGTACCCCCTCACCGCGTCCGCGCTTCGCGCCTCGTCCTCAAGCGCCGGACGGGCTGGGGATGCCAGACGCCCTGAGCGTGAGACCCCCACCCTGACGCCCACGCACGGCCGGGGTGACCCCCGCCACCCCTCACCCCTCGGCGCTTCGCCCCCACCCCTCGGCGCTTCGCCCCCACCCCTCGGCGCTTCGCCCCCACCCCTCGGCGCTTCGCCCCCACCCCTCGGC
>NZ_JBFAXR010000080.1:19761-42020 GCF_040680895.1 Streptomyces sp. NPDC051940
CGGCGCTTCGCCCCCACCCCTCGGCGCTTCGCCCCCACCCCTCGGCGCTTCGCCCCCACCCCTCGGCGCTTCGCCCCCACCCCTCGGCGCTTCGCGCCTCGTCCTCAAACGCCGGACGGGCTGGATGCCGGACCGCCTGGGGATGCCAGACGCCCTGGGCGTGAGGCCCCCACCCTGACGCCCACGTACGGCCGGGGGTGACCCCCGCCACCCCGCGCCCCTCGGCGCTCCGCGCCCCCGCGCCCCCGCGCCCCGCGGCGCCCCTCGCCCACCCCGCGGCCCCCTCCCCCCTCGCCGCTTCGCGCCCCCACACTCCCCGCCACCCCGCGCCCCTCGCCCCTCGCCCCTCGCCACCCCACACTCCCCGCCACCCCGCGCCCCTCGCCCCTCGCCACCCCACACTCCCCGCCACCCCGCGCCCCACGCCCCCGGCGGCGGGCGGGATGGTGTGTCCGGGCGGGCTCGGTGAGCGGTCCTCGGCCTGATGGCTGGGGTCGAGGGGGCCAGGGGAGGGCCTAGGGTGGGCGGTATGAGTGACGTTAATGATGGGGTCGAGGGTGCGCAGCCCGGTTTCGATGACATGGCCCGTGATATCGCCGAGGTTCCCGCCGTCGAGGTCATCGTGACCGTCGCGGTGAATCTGATGAGCGCCGCCGCCGTGAAGACGGGGCTCACGGAGGAGGGCGACAAGCACAAGGACCTCGACGAGGCGCGCAAGCTCATCCACGCGCTGGCCGGGCTGCTCGACGCGAGCACGACGGAGATCAGCTCCTTCCACGCCGCCCCGCTGCGCGACGGCCTGAAGTCCCTGCAGCTCGCCTTCCGCGAGGCGTCCCTGGTGAAGGACGAGCCGGGCCAGGGCCCGGGCGAGAAGTACACGGGGCCCGTCTACGGCTGACCCCGGGCCGTCCCGCCGGGGCCGCCGCATAGGCTGCCCGGCGTCGGACGTTCTGGGGAGGGCACGTGATCGGTTCCGGGCGGGCGCGGCTGGAGACCCGCGACGATCTGCAGCGGGCGGTGGGCGCGCTGGCCGCGCCGGTACGGGAGCGGCTGAGCCCGGGCGGTGCGCTGGCCCGGCTCGGCGCCACCGGGGCGCTGTTCGCCGACACCGCCGCCGGGCTGGAGGGGTGGGCCCGGCCGCTGTGGGGGCTGGTGCCGCTGGCCGCCGGCGGCGGCGAGGTCGACTGGGCGCCGTATCTGCGCGGGCTGCGCAACGGCGTGGACCCGGACCACGAGGAGTACTGGGGCACCGCCGGCCAGGTCGATCAGCGGCTGGTGGAGATGGCCGCGCTGGGGCTGGCGCTGGCGATGGTGCCCGAGCAGGTGTGGGAGCCGCTCGACGCGGTGACCCGGGCGCGCCTGGACCGGTGGCTGTCGCGGATCAACGAGGTCGACGTCGCCGACAACAACTGGCACTTCTTCCGGGTGCTGGTCAACGAGGGCCTGGGCCGCGTCGGCGCCCCCGGTCACGACCCCGAGGCCGCCGCGAAGTCCCTGGACCGGCTGGAGGAGTTCAGCCTCGGCGACGGCTGGTACAGCGACGGCGAGGCACCCCAGCGGGACTACTACGTCCCCTTCGCCATGCACTTCTACGGTCTGGTCTACGCCCGGCTGGCCGGCGACCGCGACCCCGGACGGGCGGCCCGGTTCCGCGAGCGGGCGGCGCTCTTCGCCCGGGACTTCGCCCACTGGTTCGACGACGACGGGGCGGCCCTCCCGTACGGGCGCAGCCTGACGTACCGCTTCGCGCAGGGCGCCTTCTGGGGCGCGCTCGCCTTCGCGGACGTCGAGGCGCTGCCGTGGGGGCAGGTGAAGGGGCTGGCGCTGCGGCATCTGCGGTGGTGGGCGGGGCAGCCGGTCACCGACCACAGCGGCCTGCTGACCATCGGGTACGCCTATCCGAACCTGCTGATGGCGGAGGACTACAACTCCCCCGGCTCGCCCTACTGGGCGCTGAAGTTCTTCCTCCCCCTCGCGCTGCCGGAGAGCCATCCCTTCTGGCAGGCGGAGGAGGCGCCGGCGCCGGAGCGCACGGACGCCGTCAGCGTGCAGCCGCACGCCGGGATGGTCATCAGCCGCGATCCGGCGGCCGGACACGTCGTCGCCCTGGCGGGCGGGCAGCAGAACACGCAGCCCTGGGTGCGCAACGCGGGCGACAAGTACGCCAAGTTCGCCTACTCGACGGCCTTCGGCTTCAGCGTCCCCGCCGGGCGGCGCGGGCTGGAGCAGACGGCGGCCGACAGCATGCTGGCGCTGAGCGACGACGACACGCACTGGCGGGTGCGCGAGACCTGCGAGGAGCACGGGCTGCACGGCGAGGTGCTCTGGTCGCGGTGGCGCCCGCTGCCCGGGGCGGAGGTCGAGACGTGGCTGCTGCCGTGGGGGCCCTGGCATGTGCGGGTGCACCGGCTGGTCGCCGAGCGGGAGCTGTACAGCGCCGAGGGCGGCTGGGCGCTGGACCGCACCGGCGACGACCTGGCGGCCCCGGTGGGCCGGCAGGAGGCCGCGCCGGGGTGGGCGTTCGCCCGGTACCCGGCGGGCGGCAGCGGGGTGCGCGATCTGTACGGCGCGCGTACCGGCGAGGTGGTGCGCCCCTGCGCGAACACCAACGTGCTGCGTCCGCGCACGCTGCTGCCCACCCTGCGGGCCCGCCACGAGCCGGGCGAGCACTGGCTCGCGTGCGCCGTGCTGGGGACGCGGGACGGGGCCGCGTTCACGGAGGTGTGGAGCCTGCCGCCCACGGCCGGGGAGGTACGGGCGGCGGTCGCGTCCGTACGACGGGACTGAACGCCCGCGCTCAGCGCTCGTAGAACGGCGGCGCCGACAGCACGGCGTCCGCGGGGAGCAGCGCCAGGTCCAGGCCGCGCACCAGGCGGGCGCGCAGCGCCGGGTCGGCGGCCACGGCGGCGGCGACGCGCTGCGCCTCGGCGGCCGGATCGTCCCCGGACACCGCCAGCGCCAGCGTTCCGTCGGCGCGACGCGAGGGGCCGAGATAGGCCCGTACGACGGAGGGCGCCGCGGCCAGCAGCGCCCGCAGGGCGTCGGCGACCGCCGGGTCGGCCAGCGGGTCGGTGCTCGTACGGCCCTCGGCGGCGGCGAGCAGCGCCGGGCCGGTGAGGGCGTACGGCACGGGCCCGGCCACGTCGAGCACCAGGGTGTCCGCCTGCTCCGAGACGGTGGCCCTGATCGCCTGCTGCAGCGGGACGGCGACGGGGCGCGCGCCGGCGTCCCAGCGGGCGAGCGCGTCGGTGGACGTGAACGCGGGCAGCGCGCGGCGTCCGTCCGGGGTGTTGAGCGTGGGCACCGCCATGTCGCTGGTCTTCTCGCGCTTCAGCCCGTCGGGGCCCTCCTCGACCTCGCCGAGCACGGCGACGACCGGGACGAGGAGCCGTACACCGGCGAGCGCCGCCAGCACGCCGGACTCCGTCTCCGCCGTCCGCTCCGCCGCCCAGGCGGCGAGCGCGGCGGTGAGCCGGGGGTCGGCGGAACCGTCGTCGTCGGCGAAGCCGGAGTCGGGGATGTTCTTCAGACCGGTGTCAGGGTGTTTCTTCGGCGCCACCCGACGAGGGTAGCCGGGCCGGGGCGGCGGTCTGCCCGGCAGGGGGCGGGGAGGCGGGCGGGGGCGGTGTCTGCTGGTGCGCGGCGGGCGCCGGGATCACCGGCAGCGGGCCGCCGCCCGCCGGCGCCGTGCGGTCGGTGACGGGCCGCCGCCACAGGAGGTACGCGCCGACCAGCAGGCCCACGCCCGCCGCGCCCCAGCCGATCTCGCGCGGGCCGGGCCCCGTGGCGTCCTGCGGGGTGTCGGTGACGGGTCCGGCACCGAAGTAGCGCTGCTTGACCGGTGCGGCCTGCGGCTGCTGCGGCTGCGGTTTCATGCGAACCGCCTCGCGCACCGCCGCTCCCGCGTCCACCACGCCCGTGCCGAGCGCGTCGCTGCGTCCTCCGCTCGGGGTGCGCCGGGCGGTGTCCTGCAGCAGCTGCTTGACCTGGTGCGGGCTGAGGTCGGGGTTGGCGGAGCGCACCAGCGCGGCCACGCCGGAGACGAACGCCGAGGCGGCGCTGGTCCCCCAGCCCTCGTAGTAGTTGCGGTCCGGGTCGGCGATCACGACGTCCACCCCGGGGGCGGCGACAGTCGCGTACCAGCGGCGGGTGGAGAAGTCCGCCCGCTTCCCGTCGCGGTCGACGGCCGTGACGGCGATGACGCCGGGGTAGGCGGCGGGGTAGGAGATCCGGTCGCCCTTGGAGCCGCTGTTGCCGGCGGAGGCGACGACCACGACGCCCTTCTTCAGCGCGTACTGGACGGCGGCGTCCTCGCTGGGCTCGGGGTGGGCGGTCTTGCTGTCGTCGCCCAGGGAGAGGTTGATGACGTCCGCCCCGTGGTCGGCGGCCCAGCGGATGCCCTCCGCGAGCGCGCCGCCGCGCTCCTCCCGGGCCCGCTTGCGCTTGGGGTCGTTGTCCTCGAGGATCACGCGCACCGGCAGGATGCGGGCCGCGGGCGCGACGCCGCGCACCCCGTCCCCGCCGCCGGCGCCGTGTCCGTGCGCGGCGATGATGCCGGCCATGGCGGTGCCGTGCCGGGCCCACGAATCGTCGCCCTTGCCCGCGCCGAAGCCGATGAAGTCCTTGCCGGCGAGTACCTGGCCGTTCAGGTCGGGGTGGCTGCCGTCCACGCCGGTGTCGAGCACCGCCACGGTGATCCCCCGGCCCTGGGTGGTGCCCCATGCCTGCGGGGCCCGTACGCCGTCGACGCCCCACTCCAGGTCGCGGATGGCGTCCGCGTGCGCCGTGCCCGTACCGGGGAGCACGAGGGCGACGGCGGCGGCGAGCGCCGCGAGGGTCCGCTTCACCGGTCGTCCTTCGGGGATGCGGCGGCGATGCGCGCCCGCAGCCGGGTCTCGACGGCGTCCGCGACGCCCAGCGCCTCGTGGCCGAGGCCGGACTGGGCGACGGCGCTGGTCCGCTTGGGTTCCATGGCCTTGTCCGCCGGCTCGGGGCGGCTGATCTTCCGTCCGTCCGCGAAGCCGGAGACGGCGTACACGACGACGGGCCCGTCGGGCAGCACCTCGATCGTCCAGCTGGCGCGCTGCCCGTCGCGGAAGCCGGCGGCGGGCGTGTTCGCGGCGGCGAGGGGCCTCGGCAGGAATCCCGGCTGGGAGGCGAGGTCGTCCCGCTCGAAACGCTCGGCCACGGCCCGCATCCCCGCGGGCTGCGCGGAGGCGAAGACGAGGCCGACAGTTATCACGTTGGTGCTGGTCGCGTCGGTGTACGTGGCGCGCAGCAGCCGCGCGCAGCCGGCCGGGGCGAGCGCCTTGGCCAGCAGGGGGTCGAAGGCGCCCGTGCAGCCGCTGTCGGGGGCGACGGCGATCCGCGTCCACGTCCGGTCGGAGCGCCCGGGGCCCGCGCCGCGGCCCTTCAGGGTGGGCGGGAAGAGGGTGTCGACGGGCTCGGAGTGCCAGAGCTCGCGGATCCGGTTGAACGCGGCGACGTCCGCCGGTACGTCCGGTCCGCGGTCCGCGAAGCTGCCGGCGACCGCCCCGCCGAGCGCGGCGAGTGCCAGCGCGAGACAGACGGCGGCCGCGGCGGCCCGCCCGCGGGGGCGCCGGGGCGGGGGCACGGACGCGAGGCCGAAGGACTGCGGGGGCGGCGGCTGTATGGCCTGGGGGTGCAGGGCCTGGGGCTGCGGTTGTACGGCTTGGGGATGCGCAGCCAGAGCCTGCGGCTGCGCGGCCAGAGCCTGCGGATGCGCGGCCGGAGGCTGCGGCTGTACCGCCTGCGGCTGCGGCGCCTCGGGCTGCGGCAGGGGCGCCGACGGCGGCGGTGTGAAGGGCTGTTCGGGCGTGGCAGGGCCCGCCGGCTGCTCCGGTGCGTCGCGTCCCTCAGCGGACACGCGGTCGGCCTCCGTGCTCACCCGGCACTCCCTCCCCTCTGACCTGCGACCCAGCGTCCGCACACTCTACTGAGTGTCCGCACCGGCGTGCGCCCCCCGTTCCCCTCCCCAACCTCTACCCATGGGTAGGCCCAGTCTGGCAGGCTGCCCGCCATGGCTGTCCCCCACGCAGACTTCCTCGCAGACCGCGCCCGGTACGACCGCGCCACCGCGCATCTGGACGCCCCGCTGGCCATCGTCGACCTCGACGCGTTCGACGCCAACGCCGACGACCTGGTCCGCCGCGCGCACGGCAAACCGATCCGGGTGGCGAGCAAGTCCGTACGCTGCCGGGCGCTGCTGGAGCGGGTGCTGGCCCGCCCCGGCTTCGCCGGGATCATGAGCTTCACCCTCGAGGAGTCCCTGTGGCTGGCCGCCGAGGGCTTCGACGACGTCCTGCTCGCCTATCCCTCCGCCGACCGGGCGGGCTTCGCCCGGCTGGCGGCGGACCCCAAGCTGGCGGCGGCGGTCACCGTGATGATCGACTCCGCCGAGCAGCTGGAGGTCGTCGACGCCGCGCGCGACGGCGGCCGGGAGGAGATCCGGGTCTGCGTCGAGCTGGACACCTCGCTGCGCCTCCTCGGCGGCCGGGTACGCGTCGGCGCCCGCCGCTCCCCGCACGCGACGCCCGCCGCGCTGGCGGAGCTGGCGCGCTCGGTGCGGCGCCGGCCCGGCTTCCGGCTGACGGGGATCATGGCGTACGAGGGCCACATCGCGGGGGTCGGCGACGCCCTGGCGGGCCGGCCCGGGCGGTCGGCGGCGATCCGCCTGATGCAGGCGGCGGCGAAGCGGGAGCTGGCGGCGCGGCGGGCGGAGGCGGTACGGGCCGTCCGGTCGGTGGCGCCGGAGCTGGAGTTCGTCAACGGCGGCGGCACGGGCAGCGTGCAGCACACGGCGGCGGAGGACGCGGTCACCGAGATCGCCGCGGGCTCCGGGCTCTACCAGCCGCGGCTGTTCGACAACTACACGTCCTTCCGGGGCCGTCCGGCGGCCCTGTTCGCCCAGCCCGTCGTACGCCGTCCCTCTCCCGGTGTGGTCACCGTGCTGGGCGGCGGCTATCCGGCGTCGGGCGCGGCGGGCGCCGACCGGCTCCCGGTGCCGTGGCTGCCGCACGGGCTGCGCTACGACCCGCAGGAGGGCCCCGGCGAGGTGCAGACGCCGCTGATGGGCGCCGCGGCGGACGGGCTGCGGGTGGGCGACAAGGTGTGGTTCCGGCACGCCAAGGCGGGCGAGATGTGCGAGCGGTTCGACGTGCTGCACCTCGTGGAGGGCGACCGGGTGACGGAGAGCGTGCCGACGTACCGGGGAGAGGGGCGGACCTTCCTCTGAGGGACGGCCCCGCTCAGGCGTCGAAGCCGCCCGTGCCGCCGCTGCCGCCGCCCGTCGGGGGGGCGCCCTTCTCCACGCCGGCCACGATCCGCTTCATGTCCTCGACGGTCGGCGCCTGCGCGCTGTCGTCGAAGCCGAAGCGGAGCACCACGAACGCGCCCTTCACATGCGGCGACTCGAACGCCACCGACTGCACGATCCCGTCGTCCCCCTGGGCGGTCTGCACCTTCCACCGCACCAGATAGCCCGGCCTGCCGGCGACGGTGACCGCCTCGGCCGCGACCTCGTCGTGGCCGTCGATACCGCCGTACGCCTGGCGTCCCTGGCTGTCGGCGCCGTACGAGGACTGGGCGTTGTCGGCGATGTCGGCCTTGGCGACCTGCTCGGCCGTGCCGCCGAGCGAACCCGCCGCGGTGAAGCTGCTGACGCCGCCGCGCAGGCAGTTCTCCTGGGGCAGGGAGGGGCACGGGTAGTCGCCGGTGCCGAGCAGCACGCCGTACTCGTTGTCGGTGGCCTTCCAGCCGTCGAGCAGCGGGATGCGCAGACCGTTGACCTTGTCGTCGTGCAGCTGCCCCGCGGGCGCGGGCGAGTCCGAGCCCTCGCTCCCCTTGCCGTCGTCGGGTGAGCTGGACGCGGACGGGGTGGCGCTGCCGCCCGCCAGGGAGCCCTTGCCACCGCCGTCGCCGTCGTCGCCGCCGAGGAGCAGCACCGCGGCGACCACCGCGCCCGCCACGAGCACCGCCGCGCCGACGAGGATCGCCACGAGGGGGGCCCGCCGGCCCCCGCCCGGTCCGCCGCCCGGCTGGACCTGGGCCGTCCAGGTCGCGCCGTCCCACCAGCGGAGCGGGGCGGGGCCGTTGCCGTCGTGCCAGGGGTCCGGGTACCAGCCGGGCGAAGTCATGCTCACGACGCGAACCCTATAGCGCCGTAGGGGGCGTTGCTCCCCCGCCGGGCCTCACAGCGGCGTCACGTACGCCCCCGCGATGCCTCCGTCCACCAGGAACTCCGCCGCGTTGACGAACGACGAGTCGTCGCTGGCGAGGAAGGCGACCGCGGCGGCGATCTCCTCCGCCTCCGCGAACCGCCCCAGCGGGATGTGGACCAGCCGGCGCGCGGCCCGCTCCGGGTCCTTGGCGAACAGCTCCCGCAGCAGCGGGGTGTTGACCGGCCCCGGGCACAGGGCGTTGACCCGGATGCCCTCGCGGGCGAACTGCACGCCCAGCTCGCGGGACATGGCCAGCACGCCGCCCTTGGACGCGGTGTAGCTGATCTGCGAGGTGGCGGCGCCCATCACCGCGACGAAGGAGGCGGTGTTGATGATGGAGCCCCTGCCCTGGCGCCGCATGTAGGGGATGGCGGCCTTGCAGCACAGGTAGACGGAGGTCAGGTTGACGTCTTGGACGCGCTTCCACGCCTCCAGCCCGGTGGTGAGGATGGAGTCGTCGTCGGGCGGGGAGATGCCCGCGTTGTTGAAGGCGACGTCCACCGAGCCGTAGGTGTCGTTCGCGGCGGCGAAGAGCGCCTCCACCTGCTCGGGGTCGGTGACGTCCGTCCGTACGAACAGGCCCCCGGTCTCCTCGGCCGCGGCCTTGCCCGCCGTCTCGTCGATGTCGGCGCACACGACGTGCGCGCCCTCCGAGGCCAGCCGGCGGGCGGTGGCGAGGCCGATACCGCTGCCGGCGCCGGTCACGACGGCCGTACGGCCGGGGAGGCGGCGGCAGACGGGCTGTTCCTGGGTCAAGGTCACTCCTCGGTGCTGATGAAGACGTTCTTGGTCTCGGTGAAGGCGGTGAGGGCGTCGGGGCCGAGTTCGCGGCCGAGGCCCGACTGCTTGTAGCCGCCGAACGGGGTCCAGTAGCGGACGCTGCTGTGGGAGTTGACGGAGAGGTTCCCCGCGGCGACCGCCCTCGACACGCGCAGGGCGCGTCCGGTGTCGCGCGTCCAGAGGGAGCCGGACAGCCCGTAGGGGGTGGCGTTGGCGAGCCGTACCGCCTCCTCCTCGTCCGTGAACGGCAGCACGACGGCGACCGGTCCGAAGATCTCCTCCGTGGCGCGGCGGTCGTCGGGCGCGACGCCGGTGAGGACGGTCGCCGGATACCAGAAGCCGTCGCCCGTGGGCGCCTTCCCCCTGATCGCGACGGGGGCGTCCTCCGGTACGTAGGAGCGGACGCGCTCACGCTGCCGCTCGGAGATCAGCGGGCCCATCAGCGTCGCCTCGTCCGCCGGATCGCCGACGGTGAAGGCGTGCACGGCGGGCTCGAGCAGCTCCATGAAGCGGTCGTACGCCGTGTGCTGGACGAGGACGCGGGTGCGCGCGCAGCAGTCCTGGCCGGTGTTGTCGAGGAAGGCCCCGGCGGCGGTGGCCGCCGCGCGTTCGATGTCGGCGTCGGCGAAGACGATGTTCGGGCTCTTGCCGCCGAGTTCCAGCGTCACCCGCTTCACGTGGGCGGCGCACTTCGCCATGATCTGCCTGCCGACGGCCGTGGACCCGGTGAAGACGACCTTGGCGACGCCGGGGTGCTCGACGAGCGCGTCGCCGGTGACGGGCCCGGCGCCGGGCAGGACCTGGAACAGCCCCTCCGGCAGCCCCGCCTCCCGTGCCAGCTCGGCCAGGCGCAGGGCGGTGAGCGGGGTGGTCTCCGCGGGCTTGAGCAGGACCGCGTTGCCCGCGGCGAGCGCCGGGGCGGTGCCCCAGGCGGCGATGGGCATCGGGAAGTTCCACGGGGCGATGACGGCGACGACGCCCAGGGGTTCGTGGAAGGTCAGGTCGATGCCGCCCGGTACGGGGATCTGCCGGCCGCTGAGGCGCTCCACGCCCCCGGCCGCGTACTCGAACAGGTCGCGTGCGTTGCCCGCCTCCCAGCGGGCGTTGCCGACGGGGTGTCCGGCCTCGCGCACCTCCAGCAGGGCCAGCTCCTCCAGCGCCCCGTCGACCGCGTCGGCGACCCGCCGCAGCAGCCGCGCGCGGTCGGCGGGGGCGAGGGCGGCCCACTGCCGCTGCGCCTTCGCCGCCCGGTCGACCGCCCGGCCGACCTCGTCCGGCGGGGTGCCGGGGACGGTGGTGATGCGTTCGCCGGTGGCGGGGTTGAGGATGTGGTGCTCGTGCAAGGTGCTCCTTCGAGAGGTGTCCTACATACGCTCGAACGACCGGAAACGCTCCCAGTCCGTCACCGCCGTGTCGTACGCCTCCTGCTCGACGGTCGCCATGTTCAGGTAGTGCCGCACGACCTCCTCCCCGAACGCGCCGCGCGCCAGCGCGCTGCCGTGCCACAGGACGGCGGCCTCGCGCAGGGTCGCCGGGACGTGCTCGGCGTCGCCCTTGTACGCGTTGCCGGTCTCCGGGGCGGGGAGTTCCAGCTTGTTCTCGACCCCGTGCAGCCCGGCCGCGATCATCCCGGCGACGGCGAGGTACGGGTTCACGTCCCCGCCGGGCAGCCGGTTCTCCAGCCGCAGGGAGTGGCCGTGCCCGACGACCCGCAGCGCGCAGGTCCGGTTGTCCATCCCCCAGGCCGCGGCGGTGGGCGCGAAGGAGCCGGCGCGGAACCGCTTGTAGGAGTTGATATTCGGCGCGTAGAGCAGCGTGAGCTCCCGCAGGGCGGCGAGCTGGCCGGCGAGGAAGTGCCGCATCGTGGCGGACATCCCGTGCTCGGCGCCGTCGTCGGCGAAGACGGGCCTGCCGTCCTCGTCGCGCAGGGACAGATGGATGTGGCAGGAGTTGCCCTCACGCTCGTCGTACTTGGCCATGAAGGTGACCGCCCTGCCCTCCTGGGCGGCGATCTCCTTGGCACCCGTCTTGTAGACGGAGTGGTGGTCGCAGGTCGTCAGCGCGTCGGCGTAGCGGAAGGCGATCTCGTGCTGGCCGAGGTTGCACTCGCCCTTCGCCGACTCGACGGTCATCCCGGCCGCGCCCATCTCGTTGCGGATGCGGCGCAGCAGGGGCTCTACGCGGCCGGTGCCGAGGACGGAGTAGTCGACGTTGTACTGGTTGGCCGGGGTGAGGCCGCGGTAGCCGCCGCTCCAGGCGTCCTCGTAGGTGTCGTTGAAGACCATGAACTCCAGCTCGGTGCCCGCGTACGCCGTCCAGCCGCGCTCCGCCAGCCGCTCCAGCTGCCGCTTGAGCACCTGCCGCGGGGAGGGCTGGACGGGCGACCCGTCGTGCCAGGCCAGATCCGCGGTGATCATGGCGGTGCCCGGGTGCCAGGGGACGCGGCGCAGGGTGGCGGGGTCGCCGTGGATCGCGAAGTCGCCGTAGCCCTTGTCCCAGGAGGACATGGCGAAGCCGTCGACGGTGTTCATGTCCGCGTCCACGGCGAGGAGGTAGTTGCACCCCTCGGTGCCGTGGTCCCACACCTCGTCGAGGAAGAAGCGCGCGGCGAACCGCTTGCCCTGCAGCCGGCCCTGCATATCGGTGAAGGCGAGGACCACGGTGTCGATCTCACCGCCGGCCACGAGCGCTCTCAGCTCGTCCACGGTGAGTGAGGGTGTGCGATCTGCCACGTCAGGTCCTCCTGTCGGTGGGAGCCGTGGTCATAAGCTATCGGTCATGGTCAGCCCCGTCATCGGCATCAGCACCTACCTTGAGCAGTCCGCCCGTTGGGGCGTATGGGATCTCCCGGCGGCGTTGCTGCCTTCGGGTTACCACCGCCTCGTCCAGCGCGCGGGCGGCCGGGCGGTCCTGCTGCCGCCGGACGCCCCGGACGCGGCACCGGAGGTCCTGGCGTCCGTGGACGCCCTGGTGATCGCCGGCGGCCCCGACATCGACCCGTCGCACTACACGGCCCCCCGCGCCCCCGAGACCGGTCCGCCGGCGCCGGAGCGCGACGCGTGGGAGCTGGCCCTGACCGGCGCGGCGCTGGCGGCGGGCGTGCCGCTGCTGGGGATCTGCCGGGGCATGCAGCTGCTGAACGTGGCCCGGGGCGGCACGCTGGTGCAGCATCTGGAGGACCACCGCGGGCCGGTCGGCGCGTTCGGCGCGCACCCGGTGAAACCCGTGCCGGGCACGCTGCTCGCGTCGGTCCTGCCGGAGGCGGTGGCGGTGCCGACGTACCACCACCAGGCGGTGGACACCCTGGGTACGGGTCTGGTCGCGTCGGCGTTCGCGGAGGACGGCACGGTGGAGGCGGTGGAGCTGCCGGGCGCCGTCTTCACGCTCGGGGTGCAGTGGCATCCGGAGATGGGGGACGACGTGCGGGTGATGGAGGCGCTGGTCCGGGCGGCCGGGGCATAGGCGCCGTATCCGGGCGAAGTGCGCATCCGTTTTCCCGGTGGTCTGATGGAGCCGACCGCCGCGGAACGGAATGAGGCCCATGTCTGCCGACCTGCCCTTCGAGGACACGACCGACTTCGAGAACGCCGACCGCGGCTTCGTCGCCGCGCTGTCGCCGGGAGTCGTCATGGACGCCGAGGGCCGGGTCGTCTGGGACAACGACGCCTACGACTTCCTGCGCGAGGACTGCCCCGACACGGCCGACCCCAGCCTGTGGCGGCAGGCGCAGCTCGTCTCCCGGCAGGGGCTCTACGAGGTCACGGAGGGCGTCTACCAGGTCCGCGGGCTGGACCTGTCGAACATGACGATCGTCGAGGGCGAGCGCGGCGTCATCGTCGTCGACCCGCTCATCTCCACCGAGACCGCGGCCGCCGCCCTCGCCCTGTACCGCGCGCACCGCGGCGACCGCCCCGTGACGGGGCTCGTCTACACCCACTCGCACGTCGACCACTTCGGCGGCGCCCGCGGCGTGCTGCCGCACGGCGGCGAGAAGGGCGTGCCGGTGCTGGCCCCTGCCGGGTTCCTGCAGCACGCGGTGAGCGAGAACGTCTACGCCGGGCCGGCCATGGCCCGCCGCGCGGGCTTCATGTACGGCGACCGGCTGCCGAAGGGTCCCGCCGGGCAGATCGGGGCCGGGCTGGGCATGACGACGTCCACCGGCACCGTCACGCTGATCGCGCCGACCGTGGACATCACCTCCACCGGGCAGGAGGAGATCGTCGACGGCGTACGGATGGTCTTCCAGCTCACCCCCGGGACCGAGGCGCCGGCCGAGATGAACTTCCTCTTCCCGCAGCGGCGGGCGCTGTGCCTGGCCGAGAACGCCACGCACAACATGCACAACATCCTGACGCTGCGCGGCGCCCCGGTCCGCGACCCCCGGATCTGGGCCCGCTACCTCGACGAGGCCATCGACCTGTTCGACGGGCACTACGACGTCGCGTTCGCCTCCCACCACTGGCCCACCTGGGGCCACGAGGAGGTGGTGCGGTTCCTGACCGGGCAGCGCGACCTGTACGCGTATCTGCACGACCAGACCCTGCGCCTGCTCAACTCGGGCCTGACGGGGCCGGAGATCGCCGAGGAGCTCCGGCTGCCGCCCGCGCTGGAGCGGTCCTGGCACGCGCGCGGCTACTACGGCTCCCTCTCCCACAACGTCAAGGCCGTGTACCAGCGCTACCTCGGCTGGTTCAACGGCAACGTCGCGACCCTCTGGGAGCATCCGCCGGCCGAGCTGGCCGAGCGGTACGTCGAGCTGGCCGGGGGCGCCGAGCAGGCGGTCGCCAAGGCCCGGGCGTACCTCGCGCGGGGCGATCTGCGCTTCGCCGCGACCGTCCTGAACCACGTCGTCTTCGCCGACCCGGAGAACCTGGACGCCAGGGAGACCCTGGCGAGCGTCTACGACCGGCTGGGCTGGGGCGCCGAGAACGGCCCCTGGCGCAACTTCTATCTGACCGCCGCCACGGAACTGCGCCACGGTCCCGAGCCCGCTCTCGTCGAACTGGGCGACTCCGGGATGACGGAGGCCCTGACCCCGGCCATGGTGCTCGACTCGCTCGCCGCCCGCATCGACGGGCCGCGCGCCTGGTACGAGCACCTGACCATCGACCTCGTCCTCACCGACGAGCTGCAGCGCCACCGCCTCACCCTCCACAACGGCGCCCTCACCCACCGCGCCACTCCGGCCGGCATCCCGCCCCGCACACCGGCGGGCCTCACGCTCACGCTGACCAGGGCCCAGCTGGTGGGCGCCCTCGCCGGGCGGGACCCGGACGGCGTCGTGGCGGACGGGGACCCGGCGCTGCTGGGGCAGCTGCTGTCGTACGTGACCGAGCCGGATCCGTTCTTCCCCGTCGTGACCCCGTAGGGGGCGCGCAGGGGCGGCGTCAGGCGCGCCGCGGGGCATCAGGCCCCCCGCCCCCGGGTCAGGCCGAGCAGCTCCCGGCCCGGGCCCGCCGGGCGCTGGCCGCGCGGCCAGACCGCGCGCAGGTCGCGGGCCAGGTGCAGGTCCTCCACCGGCACCGCCTTCAGGCGCTTCGAGGCGAGCTCGTCGCCCACGGCGAGCTCGCTGAGCACCGCCGGGCCCGCGCCGCTCAGGGCGGCCGCCTTGACGGCCGTCGTCGAGGCCAGCTCCAGCAGCGGGGGCGCCAGCCCGCCGTGCGGGGTCAGCGCGGCGTCCAGGACCTCGCGGGTGCCCGAGCCCTCCTCGCGCAGGATCAGCGGCGTCGCGGCCAGCTCCGCCACCGGGACGGGTTTACGTCGGCGGGCCCAGGGGTGCGCCGGGGAGACGACCACCGTCAGCCAGTCGTGGCCGATCACCACCGAGTCCAGCCCGCGCGGTACCGCCACGCCCTCCACGAACCCCAGGTCCGCCTCCCCGGCCAGCACGCGCGCCGCGACGGCCGCGGAGTTGCCCGCCTGCAGGGTCACCGCCGTCCCCGGGCGGGCCGCCTGCAGGGCGATGAGCCAGCCCGGCAGCAGGTACTCGGCGATGGTCAGCGACGCGGCCACCCGCAGCCGGGAGTCGCGCCGCCCGCGCAGCGCCCGCGCGCCCGCGTCGAACGCCTCCGCGGCCTCGACGATCCGCCGCGCCCACTCGGCGACCAGCGCGCCCTGTTCCGTGAGCCGTGAGCCGGTGGGCGAGCGGTGGACGAGGGCGACGCCGAGCTGGCGCTCCATCGTGCGGATCCGGCCGCTGGCCGCCGGCTGGGTGATGCCCATCGCCTGCGCGGCGCGCCCGAGGCTGCCGAGCCGGCCCACGGCGAGGAGCAGCTCCAGCGAGCCGAGGTCGGGGACGCGATGGGCGAGGGGACCGGGCGTGCTCATAAGGTCAGCTTATGCCCTCATAGATCGCGGACCTCTACCCGCAGGTCGGCGCGCTGGCGAAGCTGGATTCCATGGCGACGCCCACCCTGCCCCGTACCCCTGAGCCCGCCGACGCCGCCCCGCAGGGCGCCGCGGCTCCGCTCCCCCGCTTCACGGTCCGCAACCTCGGGCCCAACTGGTACGCGGCGGTGATGGGCACCGCCATCGTCGCCACCGCGGGCGCCGCGCTGCCGGTGCGCGTCCCCGGGCTCGCCCTCGTCTGGGCGCTGTCCGCCCTCATGCTCGTCGTCCTGCTCGCCGCGCGGGCGGCGCACTGGGCGCGCCACGGCGACCAGGCCCGCGCCCATCTGGACAACCCGGCCGTCGCGCCCTTCTACGGCTGTCTGTCGATGGCCCTTCTGGCCGTCGGCGCCGCCACGATGGCGGTCGGAGCGGACGTCATCGGCGAGCAGGCGGCGGTCGCCGTCGACGCCGTGCTGTGGAGCGCCGGGACCGCCGTCGGTCTCGTCGCCGCCGCGGGCGTCCCGTATCTGATGATCACGCGCCATCGCATCGCGCCGGACGGGGCCACCCCCGTGTGGCTGCTGCCCCTCGTCGCCCCGATGGTGTCCGCCGCCACCGGGCCGAAGCTGATGCCGCATCTGCCGGAGGGGCAGTGGCGGGAGACCCTCGGGCTGGCGTGTCTGGCCATGTTCGGGCTGAGCCTGCTGGCCGTCCTGGCGGTCCTGCCCGTGGTCGTCGGACGGCTGCTGCACCACGGGGCGCTGCCGCTCGCCCTGACACCGTCGCTGTTCCTCGTGCTGGGACCGCTGGGTCAGTCGACGACCGCCGTGGGCGCCATCGCGGACGCCTCGGCGTACGTACCGGGCGGCTTCGCCGTGCTGTACGGGGTGCCGGTCATGGGCTTCGCGCTGCTGTGGTTCGCGCTCGCCCTGGCGCTCGTGGTCCGGGCGCGGCGGCAGGGCATGGGCTTCGCGATGACGTGGTGGGCGTTCACGTTCCCCGTCGGCACGTGCGTCACAGGTGCGGCGTCCCTCGCCGCGCACACGGGGCTGGACGCCTTCGACGGGCTGGCCGTGCTGGCGTACGTCTGGCTGGTGGCCGCCTGGCTGACCGCCGGGGTGCGGACCGCGCGCGGTCTGTGGGACGGTTCGCTGCTGCGGTGACGGCGTAATCCGCTGGCCCGGTGCGGACGGAGGTCGCTAGGGTCCGCGATCATGACCGCTGACTCCTCGTCCCGCCCCCTCGCCCTCGTCACCGGCGTCGGCCGTACCGTCGGCATCGGCGCGGCGCTCGCCGAGGGCCTGGCCCGCACCGGCTGGGACGTCGCCGTCTCCTACTGGGCCGCGTACGACGACCGTATGACGTGGGGCCGCCAACCCGGCGCGGTGGCCGAGGTCGTGGAGCGGCTGGAGGCCGCCGGGGCCCGTGCCGCCGCCGTCGAGGCGGACCTGGCCGACGCGGCCGCTCCCGCCGCGCTGTTCGACGAGGTGGAGCGGCGGCTGGGCGGGCGCGTGCGGGCGCTGGTGATGAGCCACTGCGAGAGCGTGGACTCCTCCATCCTCGACACGACCGTCGAGAGCTTCGACCGCCACTTCGCCGTCAACGCGCGTGCCTCCTGGCTGCTCATCAAGGAGTACGCCGAACGCTTCGACGGCCCGCACGGCAGCGGCCGCGTCATCGCCCTCACCAGCGACCACACCGTCCACAACCTGCCCTACGGCGCGAGCAAGGGCGCCCTGGACCGCATCACGCTCGCCGCCGCCCGCGAACTCGCCCATCTGGGCATCACGGCCAACGTGATCAACCCCGGACCGGTCGACACCGGCTGGATGGACGACGCCCTCAGAGCGGCGATGACGGACGCCACCCCCCTGGGCCGCCTGGGCACCCCGCAGGACGTGGCGAACCTGGTGACCTTCCTGTGCTCACCCCAGGGCGGCTGGGTCAACGCCCAACTCCTGTCGAGCAACGGCGGCCTCGCCTGACTCCCCGGCGCTGTCGGTGCCGTCGCGTAGGTTCTTCCCGGCCGGCCCGACACGGGGCCGCCGAACCGAAGGGCGCCCGGCCGTGAGCATCCACCTGCACTTCCGCGCCGTCGCGGAGTCCGAGATCCGCGACGACCACACATGGCTCGCGGCGTTCATGGAGAGCGCCTGGGAGAACCACGCCGCCGAGTACGCGGCGGGTGTGGCCGGCTCGATCAACAAGAGCTGGAGCTCCGTCAACGAGCTCTACGCCGCCGCCGGGGCCGACGAAAACGGCGAGGACCCGCGGGAGTTGCCGATCTACGGCGGGCGTCCCGTGGCGCACACCGCCGACGCCGACGTCTCCCACCCGCCCCTGATGCTCCTCGAGCCGCCCGGGGTGTCGAAGGCCGCGGCCTTCCTCGCGCGAGTCTCCTTCGAGGACCTGTGGGACGTCGCCGGTGGCAGGCTCGCCCGCGGCGGAGACGAGGCGCGGGCCAGGGAGGAGTTCCTCGGGCACCACACGGACCTCCGGGCCTTCTACGGGCGTGCGGCCGAGGCGGGCCACGCCGTGGTCAAGGCGGTGTGGGCCTGAACCGGCGTGCCCCCGGAACTCAGCCCGCCACCGCGTCCCTGAGCGCCGCCCGGCACAGGGCGTCCGCCCGGCGGGTCGTCTCCGGCTGGCGGTAGCCGTTCGCCGTCAGGGCGAGGGTGTGGGCGCAGGCGTGGTCGAGGCTGATGCGGTGGCCCGTCGAGACGTACACCGGCCGCACGCCCGGACGCGTGCGCAGGGCGCGGCCGACGACCTCCTCGCCGTCGAGCAGCGGGGCGCTGTCGCCGCGCAGCGGCCCCAGCTCCGGATGCCCGTACAGGAACGGCGTCTTGGCCACCCCGAAGCACGGCAGGCCCGTGCGGACGCCGAGATGGACCGCGAGGCCCGCGCGGCGCGGGTGCGCGAGGCCGTAGCCGTCGCAGACGATCAGGTCGGGCGTACGGGAGAGTCCAGCCAGGGCGTCCAGGACGGGCGGGAGTTCGCGGAACGCCAGCAGGCCCGGGACGTACGGGAAGCGGGCGACCCCCGCGGCCGTCGCCGACTCCACGATGTCCAGCGTGGCGGCGTCCAGCAGGACGACGGCCGCCGCGAGGCGGTCGCTCCCCTCGTCGTACGCCACGTCCACCCCGGCGATCAGGCGCGCGTCGCCGGGGCCGGGACCGGGGTCGGTGAGGTCGGCCCGCTCGCGGACGGTCAGTTGTACGGCGAGCGCCTCGGCCTCCGTCGTCGGCCACCCCGCGGTCCCCTCAGTCTCCACGCCCCGCCCCCTCCAACGCCTTGGCCAGCACCGCCGGTGCCTCCACCAGGGACGGACCGTACCAGGTGAGATGCCGCCCGCTGACGAGCGCCGCCGGCAGCCCGGGGAACGCCTCCGGGCCGTCGTCCGCCGCGAAGGCGTACGGCTCGTCCGGCAGGACGACGAGGTCGGCGCCGACGGTCCGCAGCTCCTCGACCGGCACCTTCGGGTAGCGGTCCGGATCACCGGCGTACAGGTTCACCACGCCCAGGCGCGCCAGCACGTCCCCCGCGAAGGTGTCCCGCCCCAGGACCATCCAGGGCCGGCGCCAGATCGGCACGACCGCCCGCCGGACGGCCGGCGGTGCCGTGAACGCCCATGCCGCCTCCGCCTCGTCGAGCCACCCGGGCCGCCGCAGCCCGCAGCCGTCGACCAGCACCCGGTGCAGCTCGGCGAACGCCTGCGGCAGCGTGCGTACCTCCGTGACCAGCACCGTCAGCCCGGCCTCCCGCAGGGCGGCGAGGTCGGGGGCGCGGTTCTCCTCCTCGTTGGCGATCACCAGGTCCGGGCGCAGGGCGACGATCCGCTCCACGTCCGGGTTCTTGGTGCCGCGCACCCGCGTGACCGCGAGGTCCGCCGGGTGGCTGCACCAGTCCGTGGCGCCCACCAGCAGCCCGGGCGCGGACGCCGCGACCGCCTCGGTGAGGGACGGGACGAGGGACACCACGCGCCGTACGGTGCCGGTAGACGTGCTCATACCGGCACCGTACCCCCCGTGCGCCCCCTCCCCCCGGTCGGCATCTTTCGGGGGGGAGAAGCCCTGTCAGGCGGCGGCCGTCTCCCACGGCCAGTCCGCCGTGCGGCCGTCGCTGAGCAGCCCGACCATCGTGAACAGCTTGTCGCTGAACCCGCCGATCTCGTACCGCTTGTCACGCGTCGCGTCGATCGACGCGGCGGCGTATCCGGTGGTGTTGACGCCGAACACCGGCACGTGCGCCGGGACGGCCTCGGACACCGGGACCGAGCCGTGCGAGCTCCACTGCTGGAACGCCTGCATGTCGGAGATGATCACGACCCGCTCGTGCACGTCCTTGTCGAACGTGTCGAGCAGCGTCCGCGCCGTCTCCGTACCGTGGCCGACCTCGCCGATCCGCTTGCAGAACCGGTCGATCTCCTTCAGCGCCGAGCCGCCGGCGGCGATCTCGTGCAGGAACCAGCCGTTGGCGTAGCCGACCAGGTCGACCCCGCAGCCGCGGAACGCCAGCGCCACACCGAACAGCGCGGCCACGTCCACGTGCCGTACCTGCGAGCGGTTCGAGACCGTGCCCGTCATCGACGCCGAGGTGTCGACGAGCACCAGCGTCCGCCCCGGCAGCGCCGGGATGTTCGCGGTGGCCGCCGTCAGCGCCTTGTCCAGCGCGTGGCCCCAGCGCAGCGAGGGCGCGGCGCGGTACGCCGACAGGTACCGGTACGGGAACTGCCGCGAGCGCGCCACCTCGGCCGGGTCCGCGATCCGCGCAGCGATCCGCTCCGCGACCTCGTCGGGCACGCCGGCCTCGTCGAAGTTGCGCAGGTTGCGGATGAGCGCCATGGCGCCCATCGACGGCATGACGGCACCCCACGCGGTGGCGTCCATCGGACCCTGCAGCCAGCCGGCGAGCGCCTCCCAGGTCATCCCGGCCGCGCGCAGCGTCTCCGCCGCGTCGGGCCGCTCGACGACGGCGCGCCGCTCCTCGACGTCCAGCGCCATGAGTCCGGCCCGGGCCCGCACGGTACGCAGCGTCTCCGGCACCGTGTCGCGCTGGTGGCGCCGGTCGATGGCGTGCCGGAACAGCTCCCCCTGCCACGGCTTGCCGGCGTCCGGCGCGGCGTGCACCAGCTCCAGCACGTCCGCGAACCGGAACGCGCGGGCGGTACCCGCGTCGTACTTCAGCAGCGAGCGCTCGTTGTACAGGCGCCGCACCGCGTCCGCGACACCGCGCTTGACGGGCTTGGGCAGCGTACGGCCGTGGTTCGCCGTCCAGTACGCGAGGAACTCGCCGGGCTCGTCCGCGCGCTGCAGGGCGGCGTCGACGAGCTGCCGGCTCACGCCGTGCAGTCCGGCGTCCAGGCGCGCCTTGACGCCCTCGGCGGCGGCGACCAGCGAGGCGGAGCGCATGTTCGCCTCGCCGCGCAGCCAGCGGACGAAGGCCGTCAGCCACGCGCCGTCCTCGACCGCGACGGTGCGTACGAGCGTGCGGAAGCGGTCGTCGCGGTCGGCGGCCTTCTCGTAGAAGGTGTCCTCGCCGACCATGTTGACCACGGCGAGCAGCACGAGGTCCGACTTGGTGTCGCGGGTGTAGGCGGCGCCGCCCTCGTAGGTGACGGTGTCCGGGGCCCGGCGGCCGGTCGGCTTCTTGTTGAACTTGGACATGCTTCTCCCCCCGGGAAGAGCGGATGGAAGGGAGCGCGCAGCTGCGGCTCCGGGCGCCCGAGGTCCGAAAGCGGTGACGGTACGCGCGCCCATGGGGCACGGGTGCTCAAACCGAAGTAACCGTCGCCTGCGCACCGGGCGCTCCGGTGCCGTGTGCGCCTCCCGAGATCAGAGGTCGGCTGCGGTGACATGTGAGCCCGGCGCTCGCGCGCCTGCTGGTTTCACTTCCAGGAGTCGAACCTGAATCCACCGAAGTAACCGCTGCCTTCGCACCGGGAGGTGCGTTGACATGTACGACGGTACGAGCAACGGCCCGCCGTACGCATCCGATTAAGCGGCGCCCAGCTACCCCACCACCCGGTACGCGCGGATCACGGTCTGCCGCACGCCGCCGCCGTCGGCGTCCACCGCCGTGGCCCGCAGCGACACCGGCCTGCCCCGCACGTTGTCGACCTCCGCCGACCACCCCGCCCCGTCACGGCGTACGGGCACGGTCCGCCAGGTCTTCCCGTCGTCGTCGGAGACCTCGACGGTGAGCCGGACGACCTCCGCCCCGGGCGCTCCGGGCTGGCGTTCCACGGCGACGGGGACGCGGAACCCGGGGCCGGCCGGGGCGCGGTTGTGCCGGTCCAGGACGGGCGTGTAGCGCACCGTCATCAGCGGCAGCGCCCGGGCCTCCGTGCCGTCGACGTGTCCCGAGCGGAACGTCCACGACGTGCTGACCTCCGTCGAGACCTCGGAGGTGGGCATCTGGGCGACGGCGTCCAGCCGGTAGACGGCCTCCTCCGGCGGCAGATCGGCCCGCAGGAAGGCAGTGCCCGGGAAGCTCTGGAACAGCTCCCCGTTCCGGTACAGCGTGGCCGTGCTCCGCGGCGACCGGGCGTCGTGCATATGGCCCGGCGTGCTGTCGGTGACCAGGGTGAGCGCGGCGGCGAACCGGTCCTGCCTGCGGACCGCCCCGTAGCGCACCAGGCCGAAGGGGGACAGCTCGTCCGGGCGCAGGAAGCGGGGTCCGAACACGCCCCCGAACCACGACTCCCGGTAGGTGCCGCCCGGTTCGTAGTCCGGCCGCTCCCAGAAGCTGTGCTGCATCTGGTCGAAGCAGCCGCCCTCGCACTCCGATCCGGGCGGCCCGAAGAAGTACTGCTGGAAGGACGAACCCCAGCGCACGCCCTCGGCGAGGAAGTACCGCGTGCGCGAGAAGGGCACCCGGTGCGACACCAGTCCGGCCACGAAGGCCGAC